>CALGNM010000231.1 GCA_937958665.1 uncultured bacterium
CGAGAGCGTATTCGGTGACTGGAGTTCAGACGTGTGCTCTTCCGATCTCCCCCTTGGGATGGGATCCGCCTTCCTTGACCGTCTTGTGGTATTCATCCAGGATGGACTTCTCCAGCATCTGCCTGGTCTCGGCGTTGATGGGGTGGGCCACATCCTTGTAGGTGCCATCGGCCATTTTACGACTTGGCATGGCGATGAAGGGGCCGTTGGTCCCCTGGATGATTTTGATGCCCCTGACCGCGAAGGCGTTGTCGAAAGTCACGTTGGCGAAGGCCAACAGCTTGTCGTTGCCGCCCTGACGCAGCGAAACCCTGATCTCGGTGATCTGCATTGGTTACCTTCCGTCGATGTTAGTCGTTTTGGGTTGTTTTCTAGGTTGGTATTTTGCAAAATCAATTGGGCTTCGATTATGGCACTATGCTTCGGGCCAGGAAAGACATGGGCCAGAGGCGCGAAATATGGCAATGGGCAACGGCGGCTGACCTTGGGCCGGGGAACAGACCGAAGACACAGGATCCGCTGCCCGACATCAGGCCGCCCAAGGCCCCGTAGACAAGCAAATCTGCCTTGGCCCGGGCTATGGCCGGATGTTCCGAAATCACCGCCGGCTCCAAGTCATTCCAAAAACAAGGTGCCAGACTGGAGGCGGGTGCGGCCGAACGGCACCTATCCACTAGGATTTTACTAAATTTACCCCGTTTTGTCAACCTATTTTTTTTCCAGCGGAGATTTTTATAGGCCCAGGCGGTGGATACCGAAAGACCAGGGTAGATTATCAGAAAGTGATATTTTCTGGGGCAGGAAATCGGTTTGACCCTTTCCCCGCGCCCGGTGACCCGGGCGGTTCCTCCGGCCAGGAAGAACGGGACATCGGATCCCAAACCCTCGGCCAGCCGAAAGAGCTGCCTTGAGCCTATCCTCTTTAGCCCCCACAGTTGACACAGGCCCAACAGGGTGGTGGCGGCATCGGACGAGCCGCCGCCCAGCCCGGCCCCGATGGGGATGCCCTTGTCTAATCTGATATCAGCACCCAGGCTATCGGTCGGAGAGGTTTGGCCGGCCAGCTGTTTGAGCGCCACAGCGGCCTTGACCACCAGGTTGGCGCTGTCAACCGGAAGGCCCGGGTCGCTGCAAACCACTGAGACAATCCCGTCTTGGCGTTGTCTGAAAGTCAGGGTGTCGTGCAATGATATGCAGTGGAATACCGAGTCGATTTCGTGGTAGCCGTCCGGGCGGCGTCCCGTGATGGACAGGCAGAGATTTAGCTTGGCATAGGCCTTGAGGGTCAGCGGCTTCATAATCAACCGGATTATACCATAAGGCAGGGGACAAAGACAAAGAAAATATTCTCAGAATACATCCTATTTTGTTTTCTGGGCTGATCCAGGGTTGATATTATTGACTTTTACTCTTAATTCGTGATAATATAAAATGTTATGAAAGTTCTAATCATAGGATCGGGGGGGCGGGAGCATGCCCTGGCCTGGAAGCTGTCTCAGAGCCCAAGGGTGGAGAGGATTTTCTGCGCCCCGGGCAACCCCGGCATGTCCGAGATCGCCAGCTGTCTAGACCTCAAGGCCGACCAAATTGAAGCCCTGAGGGACTTCGCCATCCGGGAGAAAATTGATTTAACCGTGGTCGGCCCTGACGATTGCCTGGCCGCCGGAGTGGTGGACGCCTTCCAGGGGGCCGGGCTCAAGATATTCGGCCCCACCCAAAAGGCTGCCAGGATAGAATCATCCAAATCCTACGCCAAATTGCTAATGGCCCGGGCCGGCATCCCTACCGCCGATTATGCCGAGTTTGACGACTATCCGAAGGCCCTCGAATATCTGGTTTCGCGCAAGTACCCGCTGGTGGTCAAAGCCGACGGGCTGGCCCTGGGCAAGGGGGTGGTCATCTGCCGGTCGATGGAAGAGGCCCGGCAGTCCCTGAGGGCCATGATGGTGGAGGCCAGCTTCGGCCAAGCCGGGCGCCGGGTGATCATCGAAGAATTCCTCTCCGGGCCGGAGGTCTCAATCCACGCCTTCTGCGACGGGCGTTCATCCAGCCTGTTCCCAGCCGCCCAGGATCACAAGGCCGTCTTTGACGGCGACAAGGGGCCGAACACCGGAGGAATGGGCACCTATGCTCCGGTGCCCTGGGTCGACCAAAGCCTGCTGGATGACATCAAGCGTCGGATCGTGGACCCTATCCTCCAGGCCCTGGCCAAGGACGGGAACCCGTTTGTAGGTTGTCTGTATCCTGGGCTGATCCATACCAGCCAGGGCTTTAAAGTGCTGGAGTTCAATGCCCGTTTCGGCGACCCGGAGACCCAGAGCTATATGCGCCTGCTGGAGGGGGATTTGGCGGAGATAATGATGGCTTGCATTGAAGGTAACCTGAATGATGTCCAGATAAAATGGCGCCCCGGCGCGGCTTGCTGCATCGTGGCAGCCTCAAAGGGATATCCGGGGAGTTATGAAAAAGGGATGGAGATAAGCGGGTTGGAGAAGATAAAAGAAAGGCCTGGGGTGTCAGTGTTCCAGGCCGGCACCAGGGCCGAATGCGGACGTTTGGTTACCTCGGGGGGAAGGGTGCTGGGGGTGAGCGCCTGGGGGAACGACCTGCCACAGGCCCTGGAGAAGGGGTATCAGGCCCTGTTGGAGGTCAAGTTCAACGGCATGCATTATCGAACCGATATTGGGAGGAAGGCTCTGGCATGAGGGAAAAAAGCAAGCGGACTTCGGCGAGGGGAAAACCGCCGGCCAAGAAAGTGCCTTGTCCAATGGAACGGCCGCCCCTGCCGGATTTTGGGCAGTTGGCCCTGGATGGCATCTCCGAGAGCGTCTGCCAGCTCGATCTCAAGAACCGGGTGCTGTGGGCCAACCGCAGGACCGCTCAATTGCTGGGGCTGAAGCTAGAGCAGATAACCGGCAGGTACTGCCACCGACTGTGGAAGGGCCAGGCCCAGCCCTGCCCCGACTGCCCGGCCAAGTTGGCCCAGAAGACCGGCAGGAAACAGTCCAAAGAGGTGGTCGACAAGCAGGGCCGAATTTGGGAGGTGACCGTCCAGCCGCTCAAGGACCGGAACGGCAAGGTGCAGTCGGTGATGGAGTTCAGGAGGGATGTCACTGAAATCCGCCTGGCAGCCGAGCGTCTGAGGAAGGAAGGCCAGGAGAGGGCCTGGGCCGGTCAGACGCTGGACCAACTGGCCCGGGCGGCCGACGAGGACAGGGTTTTCAAGCTCATCGCTGCCGGTGTCCGACGGCTGGCCGGAGAGTCGCTGGTGGTGGCCAGCTCCTATGACCAGGAGACCGGCTCCCTGAAGGTCAGGGAGATGGCCGGGCGACCGGAACATGTCCGGCTGGTGGCGGAGGCGCTGGCCGGCAAAATTCCCGAGGCGGGTTTTGCCAAAGTCCCGGAGGCTGCCGTCAGGCAGTTCTGCCTGGGACGCCTGGTGCATCTTAAGGGAGGCTTGACCGAGGCCACCTTTGGCGCCATCCCGGTTCGGACCCTAAAGTCTTTGGCCGCCAAACTGAAGGTCTCGGAGGTTTGGGGTATAGGGCTATGCCACGGCCGGGATATCATCGGAACGGTGGTGGTCCTCTCCCTAGGCCAGCCCCCCCGGTGGAACCGGGAGCTGATGGAGAACTTCACCGGCCGGGCGGCCGCCTCATTGAGCCGGGTCAGGTTCGAGAGCCAGCGCCGGTTCAGCCGGGAGTACTTCCGGGCCATCATCGACCATACCTCAGACATCATCGCCATCACCGAGCCCGAGGGGACCATCAAGTTCATTAGCCGGGCGGCCGAAACCGAGCTGGGTTACCAGCCCGAGTCCCTGGTGGGAAGGGACCTCTACGAAATCATCCATCCCGAGGATGTGCCCGGCATGATCGCCCGCTATGGCCACGAGCTTTCCCAGCCGGATCAATCGGCCAGATTCAGCCTGCGAGTAAGGCACCAGCAGGGGAGCTGGCTGCTGCTGGAGTGCACGGCAGTCAACCTTTCCCGAAATCGTGAGGTGGGGGGGGTCCTGATCACCGCCCGCAACTTGACCGGGGAGAGCCAGGCCAAGGCGGAACTGAGGACCACCGGGGATAAGCTCAGGGCCATGTTCGAATCCATCGCCGATGGAGTGGCGGTGATAGACGCCCAGGGCAGGATCACCGAGCTGAACCAGGAGGTGCTCCGCCAGGCCGGGTACTCCGACAAGAAGGAGATGCTGGGCCGCAATGTGCTGGAGTTCATCCCGGCCGAGAATCGGGATCTGGCCTCCCGCACCCTGGAGCAGATCAGAGAGGAGGGCGAAAGCCGAAGCCTGGAGATGCCCTTTATCGCCCGGGACGGCAGCCGCCGGGAATTCGAACTGAAGGTATCCCTGCTGACCGGGGCCGGGGGCCGGCCGGAGGGTTTTATTGCCCTGCTGAAGGACATCGGCCAGCGCCGGGCGGCGGAGCAGATTTTAAAGGAAAGCGAGAGGAAGTTCCGGGAGCTGGCCGACTTCCTGCCCCAGACGGTGTTCGAGACCGATGCCGACGGGATGATCACCTACGTCAACCAAACCGGCCTGGCCAAGTTTGGCTACGGGCCGGAGGACATCTCCTCCGGGATCAGCATCTTTCAGGTGCTGGCCCCAGAGGACCGGGAGCGGGCCCGGGCCAATTTCGCCCGCCGGGTCCAGGGCGGCCCGCCCGAGAACCAGGAATATCGCGCCCATTCCTCCCGGGGCGAGCGGTTCGAGGTGGCGATCTACGCTGACCAGATCCTGGAAAGCGGGAAGTTCTCCGGATTCCGGGGGGTGGTGATCGACGTCACCGAGCGCAACCGGATAGCCCGGGACCTGGGGGAAGCCCAGCTCAGGATCAGGCACCTGCTGACCGCCAGCCCGGCCGTGATCTACAGCCAGGACCCGGCCCGGAACAACCTGATGACTTTCATCAGCGACAATGTGGCCGAGGTGCTGGGTTACCGGGCCGAGGAGTTCATCCGGGAGCCCGGCTTCCGGAGGCAGATACTCCATCCCGAGGATGTGGAGGTGCTGGACCGGGAGACCGACCTGTTGATGAGGCAGGGCCACCACACTTTCGAATACCGCCTCCGGCATCGGGACGGGCGCTACCGCTGGATCCGCGACGGTTTGCAGGTAAACTACGACCAGCAGAGCATGCCAACCGAGGCCAACGGCTCCTGGATAGACATCAGCGACCTCAAACAGGCAGAGGAAAGACG
>CALGNM010000232.1 GCA_937958665.1 uncultured bacterium
GACCACCGAGATCTACACTCTTTCCCTACACGACGCTCTTCCGATCTTGTGGGTTAGATCGTGGGGCGTCAGCAATGCGTCAACCAGCGCCGACTTGTTAAACAAGGATAAAGTTGCACCCTATAACATAGATGTACGAGAGGCATATGTTGACATCTATGGCTTTCTTCTGGATAATTTGGATATTAGAGCGGGGAAACAGAGGATAGCCTGGGGTACTGCTGATAAGTTAAATCCTACAGATAATCTAAATCCAAAGGATCTTGAGGATATCTGGGATTTTGGCCGACATTTGGGATCATCCGGATTTAAAGCGTCTTATTATATGGGCGATTATACCCTGACTGCTGTCTATATTCCGATTTTTACCCCGGCAACTTTACCCCGTGGGGATTGGGCGTCGGTTTTATCTCCCGCCATGTCCTTGCCTTCAGGTATGTCGTTGCATGAAACCAGCGATATTTTGGTATTACCGGAAAATACTCCTCAGGGAGGTTCGACATCCGGGATAAAATTATCGAAATCATTGTTGGGATATGATCTTTCCATCAGCTATCTCGATGGTCGTGACGATCTCCCGGTCATAAAAAAGGTTACAATAACCCCTGTAAATGCATACGGAGAAGTGGATGTTGCTGTGGAAGAGATGTATTCTCGCCGACGAGTCTTGGGAGCAGATTTGGCAGGAACATTGGCTAAGGTTGGGGTATGGGGGGAAATGGCAGTATATTTTCCGGACAAAGTCACGATGATAACTGATTTAAGTGCTTTTGGAATGGGGACAGTCGAGATGATAGCCATTGATGACCAACCTTATGTCAAAGGTGTTATCGGTGCGGACTATACTTTTAAGAACGGTATTTATATAAACAGCCAATATCTGCATGGTTTTATTCATGAGAGGGGTAAAGAGAATCTTGAAGATTATTTGATGTTGGCTGTTGATCGGAAATTTCTGGATGAAAAGCTTAAGGTAAGGCCGATCAACGGGGGTATAGAAGTCAAGGATACAAAAGATATAAAGAATAATTTTGCCATTATATTTATGCCGGAGTTGTCATATCAGCCCGTGGATAATGCCACAATAACTTTGGGCCTTCGCATCTTCGATGGCAAAACCACCACTACATTCGGGAAGGTGAAGAACAATAATGAAGCATGTGTCAAGCTTGAATATAGTTTTTAAATCAAGCCATGTTAAGGTAAAACTTGATTAAGTAGTGGTTTTAGCATACGGATTCTTTAGTATTAATGCAAAATATTCTTGCTCATAGCCCCATCTCTTAACCGAGGTGGGGCTTTTTTTGTTTCCCCCAGGGTCTGTCAAATAGGCAGGCCTTTTTTTATTTAACCATAATCACAGGAGGCTACCATGTCGAACGATCTCTGGGAATTCATTACAGCATGTCAGAAAGCGCAGGACGAAGCGTATGGCATCGGAGATTTCGACCTTGCCGTGAGCTGGTCGGAACACATTTTAGAAGCATTGAGGTAACTGGACCTACCAAACTGGCAGGTCCTTCAACTTTAATTTAGGAGGAACCATGATTAGCAGAACCAAACCCCACAAGCCAGATGTCGCCCAGATTGTAACCGATCAAATCTTGGAGGCATTGGAGCAAGGCGTAGTGCCCTGGCAGAAGCCCTGGAAGACCTGTTTGCCGATGAATATGGTGTCAAAGCATCAATACCATGGCATCAATTTACTTATCCTTTCCCTATCGGAGTATGCCAGCCCTTTTTACGCGACCTTCAATCAGATTGCAGAGATGGGCGGGCAGGTAAAGCCAGGTTCCAGGGCATTCAGGATTGTTTATTGGAGGCTTTTGGAGCACATAAACTCACAGTCTGGGGAAGTAACCGAGGTCCCACTGATGCGCTACTATTGCGTCTTCAATTTGGAGCAGACTACAGGGATCCCGGCGGAGAAGATACCGCAGATAGGAAAGGAGATTAATCCGATTGAGGCTTGCGAAGCGGTATTTGCCAATATGCCGAATAAGCCAGGATTGATAGTGTCCAGGGAGGCTTACTATGACCGGAAAGAAGATGTCATAGGAATGCCGGCCAGGGAGTGGTTTGACAGCCCGGAAGAGCATTACTCTACTTTGTGGCACGAGGCCATTCATTCGACAGGCCACCAAAAAAGGCTGGACCGGGATAACAGCTACGAGAAGGCAGGGTTTAATGCTGCTTACAGCAACGAGGAGTTGATAGCAGAGATTGGATCCTCCTTTTTATGCGCCTACGCCGGAATAGCCCCAATGACTATCAGGAACCAGGCCGCCTACATTGACCATTGGTTAAAGCGGCTCAAGGGAGATAAGAAGCTCATTATTTACGCGGCATCGGCGGCACAGAAGGCAGTGGACTATATCCTGCATGAACCAGGAGAAATAAACTTCAATCAGTGCACCTGGCTGGGCGACTACTTTAACCTATAAGAAGGAAGAAATCATGAATACATTAGCAATTGGCCTAAAACGGCCGCACAGAAAGCATAATCTGGCCGAAAGTCTGGAGGTTAGGGCCGTGTGTCCACTATGCGGCCACACAGCGATTTTGGTCTGTATGGGAAGGGAACAGGAGATTTATTGCCCGGATAATTATTGTCCCAACTGCAAGGATCGCCATGAAGAATGACAACCGCATGTAAAGAGCCGCTTGGAATTAACCAGGCGGCTTTTTTGTGCCCAAAATGAAAGGAGAGCGTATGAAACGATATCCAACTTATCCCTTGGAGCTTCTGAAGGTGTCAGAGGCTATTACTCAGTGCCAGATATGCCGTCCGCAGGCAGTCTTCGACTACATGAAAGCGGAAGCATTGGCAGACCGGGAAATCTTCTGGGTTCTGCACCTGAATACGAAAAACCGAATCGTTAAAAAAGAAATGATCGCTATGGGCGCAGTGGATAGTTGCCGGATAGTACTGGCCTTGGTTTTACGGGGAGCTGTGGCAAGCGGGGCACCAAGTATAATGACAGTCCATAACCACCCCAGCGGAGACCCCAGCCCGTCCACAGAAGATAAACAGCTTTGGGACACTTTACGGGATGCCTGTAAGATGCTGGGCATCCGGGTGCTGGATAACCTGGTTATCGGGGCGAATGGGTTTTATAGCGAGGAGGAAAACCGGTAGTTGAATTGGCCGGGGTTGGCGGTGTAGGGGGAGTAAACGTCAAGGGTCGGTATTTCCCATTCATTAAAAATAAAGAACCCCGAGCCGGGAAGCTCAGGGCTAAATATTTTATTACTTTACCTTGTGTTTAAGCAACGAAGCAGCTTTTATTATCAATTCCCTTTCGTCGGTTGATAAGGATATGTTCTTGTTAGTGCTTTTCTGTCGTAATGTTTTTGCAGAGAAAAACTCTGCCAAATCACAATCCAGGGCTTGGGCAATCTTATGTAGGGTTTCGATGGTTGGTGTCTTCTTCCCTATCTCGATCATGGCAACATAACTAAGGCTCAGTCCGGTTTTCTCGGCAAACGACTCCTGGGTGTATCGGGCCTGCTTTCGGAGTTGTTGTATTCGTTTTCCTATTTGTGATTTTAGTTCCATGCGATACTCCATCTTTATGTGATGATATCATTAGATGAAGTATATTATTATCGGCCAGTAGTAGATATTTATTTATTGACTATTGGTATTGGTTTTGATAAGATTCGCGAATAGGAGGATTTATGAAATCTATCACATATTATGACCTGCTGGGTGTCCCGGAGGGTGCCTCTTTAGGGGAAATAAAGCATGCCTATTATGAAAAATGCAAGCTTTACCACCCGGACAGGCATCAGCAAAACCCCCTATACCATTTAGCGGCGGAAAAACAGCGTCAGCTGAACGACGCATATGAAATATTATCTGATGCTGCGAAGCGAAAACAAACTGATAGCAATATGCATTCCTCCGA
>CALGNM010000233.1 GCA_937958665.1 uncultured bacterium
CCACCGAGATCTACACTCTTTCCCTACACGACGCTCTTCCGATCTCTTGACTATCATTGGGCTGCCGCACTTTTCGCAGACCTCACCAGAGGCCTGGGTCTGCTGGCCGTCCTCCTCCTCCAGGGGCTTGGTGGTCTTGCATTCCGGATAATTGGAGCAGGCGTAGAAACGGCCATAGCGACCCCATTTGATGACCATGGGAGACTGACAGTTGGGGCATTTCAGGTCGGTCTGCTCCACCAACGACTGCTTGATGTCGTCCTGGGATGACTCGGCTGACTTCAAGTCCAGGGAGAAAGGCCCATAGAAGTCGTTGAGCACCTGGACACGGTCCAGCTTGCCCTGCTCGATCTTGTCCAGTTCATTCTCCATATCGGCGGTGAACTGCACCTGGAAAATGTGGGGGAACTTGTCCACCAGTATCCGGCTGACCACCTGCCCCAGCTCGGTGGGTGCCAGCTGCTTCTGTTCCCGGTCGGCATACTTCCGGTCCAGCAGGGTGCTGATGATCGAGGCGTAGGTGGAAGGTCGTCCGATGCCCTGGGCCTCCAGGGTCTTGATCAGGCTGGCCTCGTTGTAACGGGCCGGCGGCTCGGTGAAGTGCTGCTTGGGCAGAAGTTCCAGCATTTTCAGGACCTCGCCCTCCGCCATTTCCGGCAGCGTCTTGGAGTCGGCGTATTCACCGGAATCGTCCTCCTGCACCCCGTAGGCCGCCAAAAATCCTGGAAACTTAAGGGTAGACCCGGTGGCCCGGAACAGGCAGCGTCCGGCGGTTATATCCACCGTCTTAGTGGAATAGACGGCCGGGGTCATCTGGCAGGCGATGAAGCGGCTCCAGATCAGGCTGTAAAGCTTATGCTGGTCGGAAGTCAGGTATCCCTTAGCCGAATCCGGAGTCCGGCCGGCCAGGGTGGGACGGATGGCCTCGTGGCCCTCCTGGGCCCCTTTGCGGGACTTATAGTGGTGTGGCTCGGACGGCAGGTATTCCGCCCCGTAGTGCTCGGTGATGAACTGGCGGGCTCCGCTAACCGCTTCGGGGGCCAGCCGGACGGCATCGGTGCGCATGTAAGTGATCAGCCCCACCGCTCCCTCTGCGCCCAGTTCCACCCCCTCGTAAAGCTGCTGGGCCAGGGCCATGGTCCGCTTGGCGCTGAATCCATAGGCCCGGGCCGCCGCCTGCTGGAGGGTGCTGGTAATGAATGGCGGGTAGGTGGAACGCCGGCGTTCCTTCTGCTCGATGCCGGACACGGCGAAGGTGGCCAGCCCCAACTCTGATACCAGGGCCTGGGAGGCCTGACTGTCCTTGATGGATGCTTTCTTGCCTTCGATCTTGAGCAGGGCGGCCTCGAACGGGATCCGCGATGCCCCCTCCAGGCGGGCGGCCAACGACCAGTATTCCTGGGGCTTGAAGGCCTTGATCTCCTCCTCCCGCTCGCAGATCAGGCGCAGAGCTACGGTCTGCACCCTTCCGGCCGAAAGACCCCGCCGGACTGTCTTCCACAGCAGGGGGCTCACCTGATAGCCGACCAACCGGTCCAAGATCCGCCTGGCCTGCTGGGCCTCCACCCGGTTGAGGTCGATCTTGCCGGGATGGGCGATCCCTTTGGTGATGCTTTCCTTGGTGATTTCGTAGAACATCACACGGTGCACCTTCTTCCGGGCATTCTTGACCTGGCCGGCGATGTGCCAGGCGATGGCCTCTCCCTCGCGGTCCGGGTCGCAGGCCAGGTAAATTTTATCGGCCTGCTGGGCGCTTTTCTTGATCTGGGCCAGGGTCTTGGCCTTGCCCTTGATAGTTGTGTACTGGGGTTTGAAGCCATCCTTGATGTCCACCCCCAGCTTGCTGGCCGGCAGGTCGATTACATGCCCCATGGACGACAGTATTTCGTAATCACGACCCAGGTATTTTTTGATGGTCTTGGCCTTGGCCGGGGATTCCACTACAACAAGATTCTTCGGCATTAGTATCTCGCCTATAAAATATGGTTATGATTTACAGAACTTTCAATTATGAAAAATCCAGCTTGGAGCGCCCCCGCTCAAGCCTTCCTGGCCAGGGCCCGGAGGACCGCCCGGGCTAGGTCAGAATCCGTCAAGCGGTACTTTCCCATCAATTCCCAGGGCTGGCCGGATTCACCAAAGGTGTCTTGCACTCCCACCATCTCCATGGGAACCGGATATTCCCGGGCCATCACCTCCGTCACCGCGCTGCCCATCCCTCCGGACAACTGGTGTTCCTCGGCGGTGACCATGGCGGCAGTTTTTTTAGCGGATGATATCAGGGTCTTCCGGTCGATCGGTTTGACGGTGTGCAGGTTGATCACCTCGCAGGAGATCCCAGCCCTCTCCAACTTTTGGGCAGCTATCAACGACAAATAGACCATCAGTCCACAGGCCACGATGGTGACATCCTTCCCGGGCCGCATGATCTGGGCTTTGCCTAGCTTGAATTTGGTCTTGACTGTTGTGATCACTGGAATAGGCTCGCGCCCCAGACGGATATACACCGGCCCGTCTATCTCGGCCGCCGCCAGGGTGGCCAGCCTGGCCTGGGGGCTGTCGCAGGGGACTACAACCCTCATGTTGGGCAGGACCCGCATGATGGCGATATCCTCCAAGGCCTGGTGGGTGGCCCCATCCGGCCCCACCGAAAGCCCGCCATGGGCCCCAGCCAGCTTGACGTTCAAGTTGCCATAACAGATAGAGGTTCTGATCTGGTCCCAGGCCCTTCCGGCCAGAAAAACTCCGTAGGTGGTGACAAAGGGGACTTTCCCAGTTAAGGCCAGTCCTCCGGCCACCCCCAACATGTTTTGTTCGGCAATGCCAATATTGAAGAACCTTCTGGGGTACCTCTCGGCAAAACGGCTGGTCAAGGTAGATTTAGACAGGTCGGCATCCAGCACCACCACCCGATCGTCCCGCCGGCCCAAGTCAAGAAGGGCCTCGGCATAGCCGTAGCGGGTGGGCTCCTGGGCCATATCTCTCAGCCGGGCGATTCTGTCGAGCCTGGTCAATTCACCCATTTCCGCCCAATCCTTGATGGACCTGGTCCATCAGATCCGGTATTGGCAAATGCTGGGGACATTTATCCATGCAGCGCCGGCAGTGGGTGCAGAATCCGGCTCGCTCTTGTTCCTTAAGGCGATGGCTATACTGCCATCTGGGGCCGGAAAAATTTTTATAGCGTTCCGCTTCGTTGTAGAGCGTGAAATTCTCCGGTATGTTTACCCCATAGGGACAGGGCAGACAATACCCGCAGCGAGTGCAGCCGATGGCTTGAATTCCCATAAAGGCGGCTTTGGCCCTGGTTACCGTCTCCCGGTCCGGAATCGATAACGCTTTGGACCTTTCAGCCGCGTCCAGATTCTCCTCGACTTGCCTCATGCTGCTCATGCCACTGAGCACAGTCAACACCCCCGGCTGAGACCAGGCCCATTGCAGGGCCCACTCCGCCGGGGAACGACCCGGATGGCCCTGTTTGAAAATAGCCCGAACATTTTCAGGGGGATCGGCCAGGGATCCTCCCCTTAACGGCTCCATCACTATCACTGGGAGCCCCTTTGAAAAGGCATACTCCAGGCCGCTGGTCCCGGCCTGGCTCTCGGTGTCCATGTAGTTGTATTGGATCTGGCAGAAGTCCCAGGGGTATTCGTCCACTATCCGCCTGAATATTTCCGGGCCATCATGGAACGAGAATCCCAAGTGGTCAATCTGACCGGACTTGATCCGTTGCTCCGCCCACTCCAGCACTCTGAGCCCCTTAAGCTTCTGCCAGGCGTCATGGCTGAGGGCATGCAGCAGATAGCAATCTATCCGGTCTACCTCCAACCGGGTCAGCTGTTCCTCGAATATCCGGTCCATATCCCGGGCGGATTCAACCGCCCAATGGGGCAACTTGGTGGCCAGTTGGACC
>CALGNM010000234.1 GCA_937958665.1 uncultured bacterium
GTCAGGCGCGCCAATGTGGTCTGGTCGGCCTGGTGCGAGGCCAGGTAGCGCAGGCGCTGGGCGGCCATGCCGGCGTAGGCCCGGTGCAGCAGCGCGGTGATCTCCGGGATGGGGTCGGTGGGTTGGTAGGGGCGGATGAGAAAATGTGGCTTTTTTATATTTTGGACCATCATAACTAAACAATGTTTTCGCTAATTGAAAACTTCTTTTAATGTACGGGCAGTTTTGATTTTTTCAATTAAAGCAAGGCGAGGACATTGTATTATTTCACCAGAAGAATATTCTATTGGACCAACATGTTTTGGACTGCCTTTTAGCTTGATTATATATTTGCCGGTTTTTTTGTATGGTAAAATAGATAATATTTGGCCGTAGTGTGTAATTTGATGAACGGGTGAGGTTACATAGATTGCAATATATTTAAGATGTGGCATGATTTTCTTTGATATTCTTACGGCAAACCATCGATTGTGTGTTAAAAATTCATTCTTGAAACCATCTAAATGTGCAGGACAAACAATTGTATCGTATTCGCCCTTTATCCTTCTTGCTTGTGGCGTTTTTGAAACTTTTGTAATCTCATTGCCAGTGATTTCGAAAAGTTCACGGCGCTGCATATTTTGAACTTTTTTCTTGAATGATTTTATCAAATCCTTTGATGATAAAAATTTTCCAACAACCCTATTCCCTTTTGGCATTAAAATTCTTAACACAAGCGATTCTAATTCCTTTAAATGCTCATCGTTGTGTGTTAAATATATGCTAAATCTGTTCCAGGCTTCAGCGTGGCGGTCTCGTAAATGATGGTGTAGACGCGTTCTTAAATTTTTAGCTAGACCCACATAATATAGGTTATCACCATTGTATAGAGCGTAAACTCCGCTCTTGCCTCGAGCAAATTCTGTTACAATTTCTGGATAACGGTTAATAGCAGTTCTTGAGATCCACTCAAGGTGCTCAATAACAAGGGTGGTGGGTTTCTTTTTCATTTATGGCCTTTTCCTTTATTCAAATAATAACTGGACATATAGGTGTTTATTCTAATTTTGCCTTATCACATCCATCCCCATATACGGCCTCAGCACCTCCGGCACGGTGATGCTGCCATCCGCGTTCTGGTAATTCTCCATCACCGCTATCATGGTCCGGGGCAGGGCCAGCCCCGAGCCGTTCAGGGTATGCACGAACTCCGGTTTGCCCTTGGGGTCCCGCCGGAACTTTATATTGGCCCGGCGGGCCTGGAAATCCCCGAAGTTGGAGCAGGAGCTCACCTCCAGCCACTCCTTACAGCCCTCGGCCCAGATCTCGATATCGTACTTCTTGGCGGCGGTAAAGCCCAGGTCGCCGGTGCACATCTTCAAGATCCTGTACTTGAAACCCAGCGCCTGGGGGATCTTCTCGGCGTCGGCGATCAGCTTGTCCAATTCCTGGTTCGAATTCTCCGGCAGGACGAACTTGACCAGCTCCACCTTGTCGAACTGGTGGCCCCGCTTGATGCCCCTGACATCCTTGCCGGCCGACATCTTCTCCCGGCGGAAGCAGGCGGTGTAGGCCACATGGTTGATGGGCAGGAGCGAGCCGTCCAGTATCTCCCCGCCGTACATGTTGGTAACCGGCACCTCGGCGGTGGGCACCCACCAAAAATCCTCCTCGATATCCCGGTAAACGGTGTCGGCGAATTTGGGCAGCTGGCCGGTTCCCACCAGACACTTGCCGTTGACCATGTAGGGCGGATAGATCTCGGTGTAGCCGCTCTGCCGGGTGTGGACGTCCAGCATCCAGGCGATCAGGGCCCGCTGCAATCTGGCCCCGGCGCCTTTAAGCAGATAGAACCGGCTGCCGGAGATCTTGGCCCCCCGCTCAAAATCGACGATGCCCAGCTTTTCGCCCAGATCCCAGTGGGGCTTGGGGGCAAAGTCAAACTTCTTCTCCTGGCCTACGGTGCGGTCCACCACATTCTCCGACTCGTCCTTTCCCACCGGCACCGAGGGGTCCGGCAGGTTGGGCAGGGCCAGGGTGGCCTCGGACAGTTTTTCTTCGACAGTGCGCAGCTCGTCGTCCAGGGCCTTGATCTGGTCGCCCACCTGGCGCATCTCAACGATCTTTTTATCGGCCTCGGGGGACTTCTCCTTCTTCAGCCTGGCGATCTCTTCTGAGACGCTGTTGCGCTGGGCCTTTAAGGCCTCCACCTCCTGGACCATGGCCCGGCGTTTGGCGTCCAGTTCCAGAAACGGCCCCAGGTCGGCCTTCTCGCCCTTGTCGGCGATGGCCTTTTTGACCAGATCGATGTTCTCGCGGATGAATTTGGGATCCAGCATTGTGCTTTCCTAATAATTGTTTTCTCTGGAAGAAGATTGAGAGATAAAATTTCAGAGTTGCCGGCAGAATGAAAACGGACCATTAGTCCGGATGATTGATAAAAATCAGTTCAAGGTTCAAAACCGGACTCTGGGTTGATTTCTTCGGGGGAACTTTCGGTCTGGCCTCGTTCTTCCGCTGATTGCCTCATTTCTAGATCGAGGGGTCGCCTCCGGCCCCGGGCATAGATCACAAAACCCCCAGCCCGACCCTCATGCAGTTTTGTTTGCACATAGACCAGCTGGCCCGGCTCTACCAAAGGCCAAAAGGGCGGGTCGCGGAAGGAGACGGTCCAGGCCGGCCGGCCGGGCCGGACCGGGTTGCGCATCCGGTTCAGTTCCCTGACGATGTGTTCGGCCATTTGGTCATCAGGGTCGTGCCCGCCCCCCTTGCGGATGACAGGGAAGCCACGGCCGTCCTCGGCCATATAGGTGTACAGCAACACCTGGGCTTGCTTCATGTTGACCTTTAGTTGGTCACTACCAGCCAGGGATGTCCCGAACCCGCCCAGCAACTGTCGGGCAAGGAAGAAGTACAACAACATCAATCCGGCCAACAGCAGCCCCACCGCGCCGATAATGGTCAAGGGGTGGCTCCAATCAAGTCCTAAAATCCTTTTGTCCCGGAAGCCCGACAAGGATCTTCCGCATCTGGGGCAGCGGGGACTATGGTCGTTTTTCTCCTAGATCGGAAGAGCGTCGTGTAGGGAAAGAGTGTAGCTCTCGGTGGTCGC
>CALGNM010000235.1 GCA_937958665.1 uncultured bacterium
GGCCCATCCCGACGTCTTCAACATGCTGCTGCAGGTGCTGGAGGACGGCCATCTGACCGATTCCTACGGCCGCAAGGTCAGCTTCAAGAACACGGTCCTGATAATGACCTCCAACCTGGGGGCCAGGGACATCAAGAAAGGGGTCAGCCTGGGATTCCAGCGCAACGACCAGATGGTGGCTTATGACCAGATGAAGGACAAGGTTTTGTCCGAACTGAAGAGGACCTTCAACCCCGAGTTCCTGAACCGGGTGGACGAGGTGGTGGTTTTCAACCCGCTGGGTCGCCCGGAGATGGGGAGCATCGTCGATATCCTGATCGGCCAGCTGTCCCAGCGTCTGGCCGAGAAGGGCATCTCGGTAACCACTTCCGGGCCGGCCCGGGAGCTGCTGGTGGAGAGGGGGTTTGACCCCACCTATGGGGCCAGGCCGCTGCGCCGAACCATCCAGCGGATGGTGGAGGACCCCATCTCCCAGGAGATATTGGGGGGCGGGATCAAACCGGGCGATCGGGTGACCATCGAGCCGGCCGGGGCGGAGCTGGCCTTCATGGTCGGCGGCCAGCCCGGGGAGGCTGCTCCGCCCAAGCGCCGCAGACGCAGGGTGGAGAAGTAATGACCGGTGGGCCGGCAAAGCCGGCCCACTTTCTTTGTGCCGTTAGACCCGATATTTGGCATTGACGGAGTGATGGGCGAGTGATATAATCAATGTTTACAATACCAAAATGCTTGAACACATCCAAGAAGGATCGATGAGAAAACTACTGGCCATTATTCTGGCTCTGGCCGGGCTTGGCCTGGGGTGGCCGGGCCGGGCCGGGGCGGCGATGATCGCCGACCTGACGGTGGAGGGCAACCAGCGGATAGAGGCGGAGGTGGTTCTGAACACCACCGGACTGCTGCCGGGCGACCAGCTGGATGAGAAGAACCTGGCCGAGGCCGTCAAACGCATCTACCAGCTGGGCTATTTCTCCCAAGTGGCGGTCCTGGGCGAAGCCGAGGGGGACAAGCTGAGGCTGATCTTCGCAGTGGAGGAGAAGCCGCTGGTGGAGCGGGTGGAGCTGATCGGCAACAAGAAGCTGAAGGCCGGTGACCTGGAGCCCAAGCTGGCGGTCCGGGCCGGGGGGATGCTGGATCCCTTCTCCCTCCGGCAGTCGGCCGACAGCATCCGGGCGGCCTACGCCGAGAAGGGCTACTTCAGCGCCCAAATCAGCGACAGCCTGATCGAATCGGGCGACAAATACGCCGTCCGCTTCATCATCGAGGAGGGCCGGAAGATCCGGGTCAAGGACATCCTGGTCAGCGGCAACCAGGCCGCCAAGCGGGGCGAGATCATCGGGGCCATGAAGAAGACCAAGCCCCGGGGCTGGACCCTGGTATGGAAGGCCATCCCCTGGTGGCGCAGCGGAGATCGGAAGAGCGTCGTGTAGGGAAAGAGTGTAGCTCTCGGTGGTCGC
>CALGNM010000236.1 GCA_937958665.1 uncultured bacterium
ATCGTATTCGGTGACTGGAGTTCAGACGTGTGCTCTTCCGATCTCTCCGGTGACCTCAGCTGGTCGAGCTTTACCGTCATCCGGATGCCGCCCACCTGGACCTTGACCTTCCCTCCGGAGTCGGGCAGGGCCACCACCTCGCCCTCCTTCTGGACAGAGGGCAGGAATACGATCTGTCCTATCTTCAGTGGCCCCTCGATGGCCCGGTGGTCGTCCCCTGGCCGGGACTCAGCCAGGTCGGTCAGGCCGTATTTCGATTCGGCCTCGGACAGGATGCCCCGAGCCTGCTTGATGCTTTCCTTGGAGGCCTGCTCTTTGCGGATGGCAGCCACCGCCATCTCCGAGGCACTGCGGGCCCCGGCTAAAATGTCTCTGGCTTCCTGTTTGGCCTGCTGTTTCAGCTCCTTCAGTTCATCTTTCAGTCCCTGCAGCCGGGCCTGGTACTCCTGCGACATCTCCCGGGCCCTGGCCAGCTGGTCGGAGGCATCCCGCTCCCGCTGCTCCATCCGCCGTTTGGTCTCCTCGATCTCGCTGATCAGCTCTTCCAAACGGATGGACTTGGAGTCCAGCCGGGAGCGGGCCTCGGTCACTATGCCCTCCGGCAGACCCAGCCGCGAGGCTATCTCCAACCCGTAGCTGGCGCCGGGCAAGCCCATCATCAGGTGGTAGGTGGGCTTTAGGGCCTGGCGGTCGAACTCCATGGCCGCGTTGATCATTCCCTCCCGGCCCTGGACGAAGCTCTTCAGAGCCCCATAGTGGGTGGTGGACAGGGTTAGGCACCCCTGATCGGTCAGGTGGGACAATATGGCTATGGCCAGGGCTGAGCCCTCGGAAGGCTCGGTGCCGGCCCCGATCTCGTCCAGCAGCACCAGCGATTTTTTACCCGCCTCTTTGACGATGTTGCCTATCTGGCGGATGTGCGAGGAGAAAGTGGACAGCGACTGCGAGATGGACTGTTCGTCTCCGATGTCGGCGAAAACATCGTCGAAGACCGGCAGGGAACTGCCCTCCCGGGCCGGGATCTGCAAGCCGGACTGGTTCATCAGGGCCATCAGGCCCACCGTTTTCAGCACCACCGTTTTGCCGCCGGTGTTAGGGCCGGTGATCACCATGGTGTTCCGGCCGTCGCCCAGCTCGATGTCCAGCGGCACCGGGTCCTCCAGGGCCGGGTGCCGGACGGCCTCCAATTTGAGGTACCTGCCCTGGGAGGCCAGGGCCCCGGAGCATTTCCAGTCAAGCGCCAGCCGGGCCTTGGCCAGCAGCAGGTCGAAACGGGCTATCAGCTCCAGGTTGAGCTGGATGGGCTCGATCTCCTCCAGCACCTCCCGGGAGAATTCCTGCAGGATCCGCTCCACCTCCCGCTTCTCGGCCAGCACCACCTGGCGCATCTTGTTGTTCAGCTCCACCGAGGCCAACGGCTCCATGAAAACCGTGGCCCCGGAAGACGAGCTGTCATGGACGATGCCCTTGACCTGGCCCTTGGCATCGGCCCGGACCGGGATGACATACCGCCCCTCCCGCATGGTGACCACCGACTCCTGGATGGATCCCGAGGAGGCGCTCATGATGCTCTCCAGCTTGTCGTAGATCCGGACCCGCAAAGCCTCCTGCTCCCGCCGCAGATGGAACAACGCATCGCTGGCCCGGTCGGCCACCCGGCCGTCGGGCTCGATGGATTTGGCGATCCGGTCCTCCAGTTCCCGGTAGGCCCTGAGGCCGGAGGCCAGCGCCTCCAGCAGGGGATAATCGTCCCGCCGGGCATGCAGGGTGGTCTTGATCCGCCGGGCCGCCTCCAGATGCCGGCCCAGCTGGAGCAGGTCCAGCGGTTCGATGATGTATCCCTCGGCCGACAGGGCCCCCAATGCCGGCCGGATATCCTGCAGATTCCCCAGGTCCAGGCCGATTCCGGCCTCCAGCATCCGCCGGGCCTCCCCGGTGATGGCCTGTTCGTCGGCGATGACCGCCGGGGAGTTGGACGGCAAAACCGCCCGGGCTCCGGCCTGGCCGTACGGAGTGGCGGCTCGGCGGGCCAGGTTTTCCAGGACGAAGTCAAACTCCAATATTTTCAGGCTGTGGGTGTTCACCTAGATGACCTGCTCCACCTTCTTGGGCTCCGGGGACTTCTCGAATTCCCGGTAAAGCTCCTGGGCCTTGGGCCACAGGCCCTTGGTCTTCTCGTAGACCAGCGGCGCCACCTTGCGGATGGACCGGATCATCCCGGAGCGGTCCAGCCTGGCATTGACCTCCCGGGGCAGGGGCAGCAGGGCCAGCAATAAAAGCAGGATGGATATCATCAGCGCCCCCTTGAACAGCCCGACGGCCATCCCCCCGATCTTGTCGGCCAAATCCAGCGGGGTGGCCTTGATCAGCTTGGACAACAGCCAGCCGATGACGGTTATCCCCAGGAAGACCGCCAGGAACAGAACTATGAATCCCACCGTAGGCACTATATGCTTGGGAATGGATGGAACCAGCCTGACGATTAGTCCGGCGGCTGCCATGTGCATGACCAGAGCCAGGAAGAAAGCCGCCACCAGGGCGATGATACCCACGATCTCCTGCACCAGCCCCTTCTTGAATCCGATACCCACCGCCAGGGCCAGCAGGATGATGATGGTGATGTCTATCCAGTTCATTGATGATCCGTCCGTTTTTATGTTGCGGCCTTTTCCCCTATCACTTTGGACGGTGACCTGTCTGTTACCCCAGCTCCCCCAGTTTCCCCAGCACCAGGGTGGACAGCACCAGTCCGGCGGTCTCCGCCCTGAGGCGCCGGGGCCCCAAAGTGACGATTTGCCCCCGGGCCTCGGCCACCGCCCTCTTCTCCGATTCCGTAAATCCCCCCTCCGGCCCCACCAGGCACAGCACCCGGCGGACCTCCTTGTTCTCGGGCAGCCCGGCGAAGACTCCATCCAGGTTGGCCTTCTGCTCGGCCTGTTCGGCCATCAGCACCAGGTCGTAGTTGCCGAACTCGCCAGACAGGCCGGAAAAATCCAGCGGCTCGGCTATCCGGGGCAACACCGAGCGCAGGGATTGTTTCATGGCGGCCACCGCGATTCTCTGCCAGCGGGCCGCCTTGCCACCCCCGGAATCGTCATCCAGGGTAGGCAGGTTGAAGGCCGGTTTCTCCTCGGCGGCCCTGACCACCGAGTTTCCGGCAATCAGGGGGATGATGGCGTGGAGACCGATCTCGGTGCCCTTCTCGATCACGAAGTCCATCCGCTGGCCCTTGGGCACCGCCTGGGCCAGGGTCACCTGCTTGATGGCCTCGCGGCTCTTGCGCAGCTTGTTGATGATCCGGACGGTGACGGCCGATTCGGAGATGGCGGCAATGAGATCGGAAGAGCGTCGTGTAGGGAAAGAGTGTAGATCTCGGTGGT
>CALGNM010000237.1 GCA_937958665.1 uncultured bacterium
ACCCCCGAGATCTACACTCTTTCCCTACACGACGCTCTTCCGATCTGTACCGGGAATTGTGGCAGAAAGGCCAAATCGAAATCAGCACCACCCCCTATTATCACCCCATTTTGCCTCTGCTGTGCGACAGCGATGCGGCCCGGGAGTCGATGCCCGGCGTTCAACTTCCTCCCCGCTATAGCTATCCCCAGGATGCCGAGAGCCAAATAGTCCGGGCTCTGGACTATATGGAGAAAATCTTCGGTCGCCGGCCGGCCGGGATGTGGCCATCGGAGGGCAGCGTCAGCGACCAGGCGGTGCAGCTGATATCCCGGGCCGGCCTGCGCTGGCTGGCTACCGATGAGGGCATCCTGGAGCGATCGCTGGGCCAGCCCCTGCGCCAGGGCCCGCAACTGGAGCGGCCCGACCTTCTCTATCAGCCCTATGGAATGGGTGATGTCACGGTATTCTTTCGCGACCGGGTGATATCCGACAAGATGGGTTTTGACTATTACAACTGGGAGCCACAACAGGCGGCCCAAGACATGATTTCGCGGCTGGAGGAGGCGGCGGCAAGGCTGGGGGAGGGGGCCGAGACAAGACTGGCTACCATCATCCTGGACGGGGAGAATGTTTGGGAGTTCTTCCCGGACGATGGCCATGCCTTTTTGGGGCGTCTCTATCAGGGGCTGTCGGATAGCCCACGGCTGCGCTGCCTGACTTTCAGCCAGTTTCTGGAAGGCGAGCACGCCTCTGGGCAGCTGGAGCGGATCTTCCCCGGCTCGTGGATCAACAGCGATTTCCGCATCTGGATCGGGGGCGACGACAACAACTGCGCCTGGGATCTATTACTCCGGGCCCGTCAGGCGGTGGAGGCGGAGCGGAATCGGTTGGAGGCCGATCCCGAGCTAAAAACCAAGGTGATGGAACATATCCAGGCCGCTGAGGGCAGCGACTGGTTCTGGTGGTTCGGCGGCAACTTTTCCAGCGAGAACCTGGCCGAGTTCGATGGCCTGTACCGCGGGCATCTGAGGTCGGTCTATCGGCTGTTAGGCCGGGAGGTCCCGGAGCGGCTGTTCAGCCCGGTGCCCCGATCGGGGACTAGATCGGAAGAGCACACGTCTGAACTCCAGTCACCGAATACGATC
>CALGNM010000238.1 GCA_937958665.1 uncultured bacterium
ACCACCGAGATCTACACTCTTTCCCTACACGACGCTCTTCCGATCTACATCGTGGGCTTCGTCCACGACATGGACGTCAATCGGGCCCTGAAGATCCGTGAGCGGTCGGCCCCCATTTCGGAGATAGTCCGGCCGGCCCACTTCGTCCCGGACTCCAAGAAGCTGGACAGCCTGCTGAATGACTTTAAAAACTGGAAAACCCACAGCGCCATAGTGGTGGACGAGTACGGCGGCACCGCCGGTATGGTAACGTTAGACGATGTGCTGGAGGAGATTGTGGGGGACATCCGGGATGAGTTCGACACCGAACTGCCCCACTGCCGCAGGCTGGATGACAAGACCTGCCGGATAGACGCCCGGATGGACATCGAGGAGCTGAACGAAGCCCTGGGAACCCTTTTCCCGACGGAAGGGTACGAGACCTTCGGCGGATTTATTCTGGACATTGCCGGCAAGGTCCCGGCGGTAGGCGAAAAGCTACGCTGGCCGGCGGCCGACCCTGTCTGGGAGTTCGTGGTGGAGAACGTCAGCCGCCGCCGGATCATGGCAGTACGGGCCAAGCGGCTGGCGAAGCTACCGGCCAAAGGCCAGGCAGACTCAAGAGAATAAAGGAAACAAATTTGCCCGCTGCGGTGGAATTATTTCATCGTTGACAACTGACCGGAGAAGTCTATCGGGATGGTCCATTACAATTAACCCATGAAAAGCAAGCCCTTCCTTATCAAGGCCTGGAGATATCCCGATATATCAGGACCACAAGGATTGGCGACAAGGTTCTGCTGGTAGGCCTGGGCTACGACGCAAAGGTGTATCCGTCGCGGGACAGGAATCTGCTGAAAGAAAAGCCGGCATTGCGGAAAAGGGCTTTCAAATGGCTGCCGTCTCGAGGGAATGAATAAGAGGCGATAATCGGAGGGCATGGCGAGGTAATGAACATGGCTGATCATAAATATTTTCTTGGCTACATAAAGGACTTTGATCGCTAACTATGATCGAGCGCACCGAGGCGGTGATCCTTAAGACCCAAAACTGGTCGGAGACCAGCCGCATAATCAGCGCCTTCACCCGTCATTTCGGCCGGATGAAGTTCGTAGCCAAGGGTGCCCGCAAGCCCCGCAGCAAGTTCGGAGCCGCCCTCCAGCCCGGGGTGATCGTCCAGCTGATATTCTACCGAAGCCGGCATTCCGAAATGCACACCGTCTCCGAAGCCGACCTGATCTGGGACTCTACCCCGCTAGCCGAGGGAGGGTTGATGCCGCTGGCCTCGGTGGCGCTGGAGCTGGGCCATAACGTCACCGCCCTGGAGTCGCCCAACCTGGCCTTTTACCGCAACCTCTCGGAGATGCTGATGTCCCTGCCGGGGGGAGAGCCGGCCGGCCTCAGGTTGCTGGAATTTTACCTGTCGGGCCTCAACAACCTTGGTTACGGGCTCAAGCTGAACGCCTGCGCCCAATGCCGCCGCGAGCTGCCTTCTGGCACGCTGGTCTTTTCGGTTGCCCAGGGCGGATTCCTCTGTTCCCGCTGCCGGGCCCCGGAGGGGGAGTGGCTGCCCCTCAAGCCCTGCCATTCCTCGGCTCTGTTCCGGTGGCATTCCGAGGGAAGGCTGGGAGACCTGCCGGAAGGCGAGGTTAAGCCGGTGCTGGAACTGCTGTCCTGCTTCGTCAACCACCACATCTCGGGACGCACCAAACTGAAGTGCTTCAAATACC
>CALGNM010000239.1 GCA_937958665.1 uncultured bacterium
ACCACCGAGATCTACACTCTTTCCCTACACGACGCTCTTCCGATCTGGGCCCGATAGTGCTTGATCAGCTTGTCGACCAAAGTGGACTTGCCGCCGCCCGGCGGCCCGGTGATGCCGACCAGGTAGGCCCGGCCGGTGCGGGGATAGATGGCTTTGAGCAAATCCTCGCCCTCCGGTCCGCCGCTCTCCACCAGGCTGATGCCCCGGGCTATGGACCGGATGTCTCCGGCAAGTATTTTATCGGCCAGTGCGTTCATCTGCCAACAATATCGCTTAAATCAACAAACCCGTCAACCTGGGATGAATTGCCTCCGGGGTCTCACTGCACCGCTATGCCCACAGCCACCCCGCCGGTGGCAATGCTATCCAGCGGCAGATCAAGACGGATTCCGCCCTGCCAGTAGCAAGGCAGGTTCTTGGCCCCGATCCGAATATAGCCGGCACAGTAGAGTGTTCCCGAATACATTTTAATTGACATGACACAAGCATCGGTGGCGGTGCTGCACGGCAAGTCGTAACGGGTCCCATCCTTCCAGTAACAAGCGAGGGATACGGCTCCGTCGAAAGCCTGTCCACCGGCGTATACCGTACCGCCGTCGACCATAATCGCGCAGACCTGGGCGTCGTAGGCCCCGATGGACGGCAGGGTATGGAGCACTGTGTCTTGCCAGTAGCAGGGAATCATCCTGCCCGTGGGATTGGTAGAATAGTATACGCCTCCACAGTAGATGTCAGCTTCGTCTGTCGCAATGGCAAAGACATAGGCGTTATTGACCGTGTCGCGGCTCAGCACCTGCTTGGCGGTATCAGCCCAATAACAGGGGGCCGAACCTCCGGGCCCGTAGAAGTAACCCCCACAGTATGGGACTCCGTTGCGCATCGCCACCGATGTGGCGAAATGGCTGCTGAGGGTGTCCATCTTCAAGGTGGTCCGGGATGATCCCCTCCATAATACCGGAATCCTCATGCCACCGGAATCGGCCTCGCCGGCGCAGTAGGCCGTCCCGCCCGAAGCTGCGATGCCGTTGACGACAGCATAGCCCCCCAATCCTGTCAGGTCATTGCGGGTCGTGCCCTGCCAATAGCAGGGACGGAGGTCGGAACCCAGTCGGGAGTAGCCACCGCTGAAGACCTGGCCACCCTCTCCCGTCATGGAGCTCACATAATAACCCGTGCCTGCATTGGCCTGCAGGACGGTGCGCACACCGTTCTTCCAGTAACAGGGATAGGACAGACCGCCAGCAGTGAAATCTCCGCCCACGTAAATTGAGGGGACGGTTGGCACCGGATCATCCGGGGCGGCAGTCGGACTGGTCTTCTTGCTGCAGCCGATGGATAATGCCATCAATAAGACCACTGTGCACATTATATTAACTGAACGAAATCCCATGTTTAGGGTCCTCCCCTTTTGCATTGGCCGAAATGCTGATCATTCAGTTACTGTTGATATAATCCACCACCTGCTGGGAAGAGGTGCCCGGGGTGAAGATCTCCCTGATGCCGGCGGCCTTCAGGCCCGGGATGTCGTCGGCCGGGATCACCCCGCCCCCGAAGACCTTGATGTCGGGGGCGTTCTTCTCCTTGAGCAGCTGGACCACCCTGGGGAACAGAGAGTTGTGGGCCCCGGACAGACAGGACAGCCCCACCCACTGGACATCCTCCTGGACGGCCGCCGCCGCGATGGCCTCCGGAGTCTGGCGCAGACCGGTGTAGATCACCTCGAAGCCGGCATCGCGCAGGGCCCGGGCGATATACTTGGCCCCCCGGTCGTGCCCGTCCAGGCCGGGCTTGGCGATGAGGATGCGGATTTTGTTAGGCATATATTTGCTCCTAGAAATGAATTGTTTCCACACAATGTAGTTTGATGTTGCCTTCATTGGCAGGCAATGTTCCAAGCCCATCCCGCCGGAAAGCCCTGCCGGGGATTCAGGGCATGCCGGACAGGTTTTGTTTACATCAGTATTTGGACAGGGCCAGCAGCCATTGGTGGATATCCTCCACCTTCTCGGCCCCGCCCCATTCACTCCAATAGGCGGAGACCAGGCTCTGGTCGGCCTCGAACTCTATCTGCTCTTGGCCGGCCTGGGCCGCAATGCCCCTCAGGATGGCCTTCATGGCATCGGATGGCTCTCCACCCCCGGCGGTCAGCCTCCAGCCATGTCCGATTTCCTCCCCCTTGGCAACCTCCCGGCGGGTAACCAGCCAAGTCTTGGGAGTGGCTCCCTCCCGACGCGGCAGGCTGTAACGGGCCAGGCTGACCTTTTCCGTTCCTCCATCCTTGGCCGGCATCTCCCGCTCCGCCTCGGAGACCAGCAGGTTGAACCGGGCGGCCTGGCGGCGGGCCGCCTTCTCCCGGCGACGGGTGGCCTTCTCGAACCAGAGGTAGCCCAGGCAGATCCCGGTCATGATCACCGATACGGCCAGCGACACTTCGAACCGCTCCATCTCCACCACCGCTGCCCCGATGCTGCCGGCGGCGAATAGCAGCGAGCAGACCAGCACCCACAGCATTTTGCGCTTCGATTCGGCGAAGATCTCCAGGCTCAGCAGGAAGATGAACAGCATCAGGATGCCCTTGTTGAACTCGTTCATGGCGGACCTCCTTTGTATGGTATATCAGCTTCCGAACAGCTTGGTCCGGAACAGGAAGAACACCGCTCCCAGCAGGCACAGTCCGGCCCACAGGTAATCCAGGCTGGGCTTCTCCCTTAGGTATAGGATGGAGAACGGCACGAACACGCTGAGGGTCACCACCTCCTGCAGCACCTTCAGCTGGCCCACGTTCATCACCTGATGGCCAATGCGGTTGGCCGGCACCTGCACCAGATACTCGAACAGGGCGATGCCCCAGCTGGCCAGGGCGGCAATGAACCACGGCCGGCCGGACATGTTCTTGAGATGCCCGTACCAGGCGAAGGTCATGAAGACATTGCTTACGCCCAGCAGGCCGACAGTTAGATAATATGAATGCATAGTTTATCCTCTCCCGGCTCCTCCCCTCGAGGGGAGGGACTAAGGGTGGGGTTTACAGCACCACCGATTCCTGGTATTCCCCGAACACCTCCCGCAACACCCCGCAGATCTCTCCCAGGGTGGCGTACTGCCTGACCGCATCGAGGATGAGCGGCATCAGGTTATCCTTGCCCTGGGCAGTCCGGCGGATGGCTTCCAGGGATTTTTGCACCGCTTCATGGTCCCGCTTGGACTTCATCTCGGACAGCCGCTTCACCTGGGCATCCTGGACGGCCTGGGAGACCTTGAGCAGATTCTTGGGGGCCTCTTCCTTGACGGTGAACTTGTTGACCCCGACCACTATCCGCTCCTGCGACTCCACGTCCTTCTGGTAACGGTAGGCGCTGTCCTGGATCTCCTTCTGGACATAGCCCTTCTCGATGGCCTTCACCATTCCGCCCAGCTTGTCGATCTTGGCGATGTATTCCCAGGCCTTCTTCTCGATCTCATTGGTACGGGCCTCCACGTAATAACTGCCGGCCAGCGGGTCCACTGTGTCGGCCGCCCCGGACTCGTAGGCCACGATCTGCTGGGTGCGCAGGGCAATGCGGACCGAGTCCTCGGTGGGCAGGGCCAGGGCCTCGTCCCGGCTGTTGGTGTGCAGGCTCTGGGTCCCTCCCAGCACCGCGGCCAGGGTCTGGATGGCCACCCGGATGATGTTATTGTCCGGCTGCTGGGCGGTCAAAGTCGAGCCGGCGGTCTGGGTGTGGAAGCGCAGCATCTGGGAGGAGGCCTTCTGGGCCTTGAACCGCTCCTTCATGATCCGGGCCCAGATCCGGCGGGCCGCCCGGAACTTGGCCACTTCCTCCAGCAGATCGTTATGGGCGTTGAAGAAGAACGACAGCCGGGAGGCGAATTCATCCACGTTCATCCCGGAGTCGATGGCCGCCTGGACATAGGCGATGCCGTCGGCCAGGGTGAAGGCCACCTCCTGGGTGGCGGAGCTGCCGGCCTCGCGGATGTGGTAGCCCGAAATGCTGATGGTGTTCCACTTGGGGACCTGCTTGGCGCAGTATTCAAAGATGTCGGTGATCAGCCGCATGCTGGGTTTGGGGGGAAAGATGTAGGTGCCCCGGGCGATATATTCCTTTAAGATGTCGTTCTGGATGGTGCCGTTCAAGGCCTCAGGCTTAACCCCCTGCTTCTCGGCCACCGCGATGTACATGGCCAGCAGCACGCCGGCCGGGGCGTTGATGGTCATGGAGGTGGAGACCTTGTCCAGCGGGATGCCGTCGAACAGGATCTCCATGTCGGCCAGGGAATCGATGGCCACCCCCACCTTGCCCACCTCGCCGGCCGACATGGGGTCGTCGGAATCGTAGCCGATCTGGGTGGGCAGGTCGAAGGCGATGGACAGCCCGGTCTGTCCTTGGGCCAGCAGGTATTTGTAGCGCTTGTTGGACTCGGCCGCATCCCCGAAGCCGGCGTACTGCCTCATGGTCCACAGCTTGCCCCGGTACATGGTGGGTTGGACGCCACGGGTGTAGGGATACTGGCCGGGGCAGCCCAGATCTTTCTGGTAGTCCAGCCCCTCAATATGGCAGGGGGCATAGACCCGCCGGACCTCGTCGCCGGAGGTGGACAGAAACTGCTTTTTACGCTCGGGATACTTGGCCAGCAAGGGAGCCACCTTCTCCGATTCCCAGGTTGCCAGGGCCTTGTTCAGGTCAGTTCTCTTGGGCTTGGGCTGCCTGGTCTCCTTCGCCTTGCGGGGAGCCTTAGGTTTTACAAACTTCTTAGGGGGCCGGCCCGGCCTCTTGGCGGTTTTTCTCTTGACCACTTTGGCTGGCTTTTTCATACTGCACCTAAAGTTTATATTTTGAAAAATTTGTCATTAGGCAGATTATCATTATATCACTACCCAAAAAAAATTGCAAAGCTAATTTAACAAAAGAAAAAAGGCCGCAGTTTCCTGCGGCCCATCAGTTTACGACTCTCCCGGCAAAGCAGACAAACAATCGGGTGATAAAATAACTCCAATCTATGGATATTGTAACATTGCGTGATTGACAAAACCAAACAAATCATATATTCTTACCTTGAAAGCTATTTATTAAGGAAGGCACATGCAGTCTTGCCGCACTGTTTTTTTCACCACCTACCGCTCCCCATTGGGCAAGCTGGGGCTGGCCGCCACCTCCCGAGGGCTCTTTAGGATCGCCCCCATCAGGGGTTCTGAGATGTCTTTCCTGATGGACCTGCCCCTGAGGAGGTTCGACCTGGTCCGGAGCGAGAAGCAATTTGCCCCCCTTAAGCGGCAGCTGGACCGGTATTTTAAGGGCCAACCGGTAAGGTTCCGTTTCAGCGCCGACCTCAGTCAGGGAACCCCTTTTCAGAGGAAAGTCTGGGGACAGCTGTCTGCCCTGCTTCCCGGCCAGCTGGTCACCTACGGCCGGCTGGCCCGCGAAATAGGGCATCCCAAAGCCTCCCGGGCGGTGGGGCAGGCGGTGGGCGCCAACCCCCTGCCGATAATAATCCCCTGCCACCGGGTTATTGCCTCAGATGGTTCGCTGGGCGGCTTCGCCTGGGGCGTAGGCCAAAAGAAAAAATTGCTGGAACTGGAGGGAATAAGGATATGGTCCGAAAGACGGAAGTGACCGAGCGTCGAAGCTTCCTCCGGCTGCCGGTGGAGATCAGGGTCGGCCTCAAGCCAGTGGCTGAGGTGATAGACACCAAGGGCCTGCGACCCGCCCGGATTAAGAATTTGAGCCAGGGTGGCATTCTTTTCCATTCGGCCGGAAATTATCCGGTCGGAACCACTCTGCAGTTAAAGCTGGATTTCACCCGGGGCCGGAGCCGCTACGGGCTGGCAGCCATCGGCCAGGTGGTGCGCTGTTCCCGGGGCCGGGAGGGCAAGCATCGCATCGGGGTCAAGTTTCTGGAGATCTATCCGGACGATCTGGCTCTGTTGAAGGGCTTCATAGAAAAAAAGGGAGGCCAAAAGCCAAGCTGACTTGGCCGAAAACTAAGCAGGGGCGGTATCACCGCCCCTGCTTTCTTGTTCGGGCCAGGGCCTGTTCCCAGGCCTGCCGGACCATCTCCGGCGGGGGGCTCTCTATCAGCCCGGACCCCACCATCAGCTCCAGGGCCCGCCTGGCCTGGCCGATGTCATGCGCCGCCCTGGCCCTGACCTCCGACCCGGCCATCCCGATCCGGGCCACCCCCTCTGACCCGGCCCGTTCCGCCACCGCGGCCGCCACCCGGGGAAAGACATCGACTTCCTCCATGGTGGGTATGATGTACCCGGGGCCGAGCCCCCGCTCCTCGGCAAAATCGGCCAGGGCCCGGGCCGCGGCGATGGCCATCCCGTCGGTGATGATGCGGGCCCTCACCAGCAGGGCCCCTTTCAGGATTCCGGGAAACCCCAGCGAGTTGTTCACCTGGTTGGGGAAATCCCCCCGCCCGGTGGCCACTATGAAGGCCCCGGCCTCCCGGGCCGCGTGGGGATATATCTCCGGGACCGGGTTGGCGCACACGAAGACGATGGCCTTCGGGGCCATGCGGCCGATCCATTCCGGCTTTACCACATCCGGCCCCGGCCGGGACAAGGCGATCAGCACATCGGCCCCGCTCAGGGCTTCCTCGATATCCCTGATACCCGAGGGATTGGTCTGCTGACAGACCTCCCATTTGCGGTAGTATCGGGGATCGGACTCGATGTCGGACCGGTGACGGCCCAGCGAACCGGCGCTGTCGAACATCACCAAATTGGCGGGATCCCCCCCGGCCTGGATGATCAGCCGGATGATGGTGGTGTTGGAGGCCCCGGCCCCGTAGAACACCATCCGGGCCCGGGAGATCTCCTTGCCGGCCAGCTTCAGGGCCCCCAACAGACCGGCCAGGGTGACGCAGCCGGTGCCCTGGGCATCATCGTGCCACACCGGTATCTGGCACTCCTGCCTCAGCACGTCCAGCACCCGATAGCAGTTGGGCTGGGAGATGTCCTCCAGGTTGACCGCCCCGAAGCTGGGCTGGCAGCGCTTGACGAAGTCGATGACGATGTCGGGGTCGTTCCCTCCCCCAGGTCCCCGGCTGTCCAGACACAGCGGCACGGCATCCACCCCGCCCAAGTACTTCATCAGGAAGGCCTTCCCCTCCATCACCCCCAGCCCTCCGGCCGGGCCGACGTCGCCGTCGCCCAGCACCCGGGTGCCGTCCGACACCACCGCCACCAGATTGCCCCGGCTGGATAGCTCGAAAGAATCATCGCTGTTGTCGCGGATGGCGGTGGAGACCGCCGACACCCCCGGGGTGTACCAGGCATTGAACCAGTCGAGGCCTGGCACCGGGGCCCGGGGAAGCAGCTGGATCTTGCCCCCGTAGAATCGGTGGGCGGCCAGCGCCAGATGCTGATAGAACAGGGTCTTGGCCCGGGCGGCCTGCTCCGGGGATAAATCATCCGGAAGGCATTCCTCCAGGTTCTTCAGATCGACTGAGGGCACAGACCGGTGATTCATTTTCCCTCCGGCCGGGCCTTGATGGATCTCTTCCATCGCTCCATCTTATCCTTGAATTCCCGGTTTCCGGTCAGTTGATAGGCCCGCTTCTCCAGCTCCGCCGCCCGGCGGTAATCGCCCTGCCGGGCCAAAATCTCGGCCAGGGTGTCGATGATGTTGCCGTCATCCGGAGCCAGGCCCACCGCCCTTTCCGCCAAGTCCCGGGCCTCCTCCAGCCGGTAATTGTTGATGGCCATCTCCCAGGCCACCTGGTTGAGCAGTCCCGGGTCGTCCCCGTATTTCAGGGCTGTCTGGCGGGCCAGGCCCACCAATAAATCTGCTCTTGACCCCTCTCCCCGCCGCAGGGCCTCCATTCCCCTCCGCAGGTAGGATCCGGCCTGAAAGGTCTTCTCGTGGAGATAGAACAGCCTCTCCAGCTCCTTGATGGGCTGGGAATGGTCATCCACCCGCAGGTCGATTGTCCGGTCATCGTACCCCGAGTAGCCGCCGGCGGCGCTTGCCACCAGCAGGGCGGCCGATTGCATACCCCTCCGGTCCCCTCCAGCCTCCTGGCCGGCCTGCAGGGCCGCCAGCAGACGCTGGGCCAGCCGCCCCCCTGATTCTTGGTAGGCCCGAGCCATTGCCTGGACGACTTCCGGTCCGGCCAGAATATTGCCCTGCACGCAAAAGCCATCGCCGGACAGGCCCCCGGCCCAGGCTTGGCAATCGCTACCGGTGAAGGTGGCGGAATGCCCCCGGAAGTCAACCATCCCCACCTGGCGGTAGGAACGATTGCTGTCGGAGGCCAGCAGCCAGGTTAGGACTGAGTCGGCCCCCAACCCCCGGGCGAACATCCCCAAAGCCCGGGGGCCGAAGGCAGTATTGCCCCAGGCCTGGCTGGCGACGGCTCCCAGCCCGGCCTGGGCGAAAGGCACCACCGCCCCCACCGCCAGGAAGCGGGACTGGACGGCCACCCCCCATTCTCCGGCCATGCTGTCATAGGCCACTATGGAGAAGGTGGCTATGTTATCCTGGCCGGGCGCCTCCCCCCAGCCGGCGGACTGGTCAGGGCATAGTCCGACTGCCAGCAATAATATGCTGACAAATAATTTCATTCTCCCTCCAAAGGTTAAGGCCTGTTCAAAACTCAGCCCTATCGCCAGGTTGTACGCCGTTTTTTTGGAACCATCCGGCGTTGGTTTCGATCACATAGAGGGCTGGGGCCAACGAACGGTAGCGGGGGCCCTCGTCCAGCGGCTTCATGGTCAGGATGTTGATGATCACCCTCTGTTCCGAAAGGAAGGCGATGTCCAGCGGCAGGTAGGTGTTCCTCATCCAGAATGATTGCATCTGGGGGTATTCGAATACGAACAGCATCCCCTCGTCCTCCGGCAGGCTGCGGCGGAACATCAGCCCCTGCTCCCGGCTGGCCGGGCGGTCGGCCAGCTCGGCCCACAACACCGCCCCCTTGATCTCCACCCGGATCCGCCCCGGCCGCGACTCCCGCCCGGCCGTCTTCCCGGGTTCTGGCGGCACTCCATTTCGTTCCTCCCGGCACCCGGACTGCAGGGCCAACAAAGCCGCGGCCGCCAACAGCAGAAAATGGCGCTTTATCATTTCTCCGCCCGAAGATTGCGGTAGTAGAGGGCTATATCTATGCCAACCATCAGGGCATTGAGGGCATAGAGCCAGGTGACCGGGTCGAAATTATGGCTAACCTTGTGGATGATGCCGGCCAGGTATCCGGCCACAATGATATATAAAAAGACGATGCTTTTGCCGGCGCTGGTGCCCGACCTCCAGGAACGGTAGATGGAGAACGGCCAGGCCGCCCCGAAGCACAATAGCATGATTATCTCCCAAACCGACATCTTCAAGCTCCATACGTCTTTGCTGGTTGATATTTAGAAGGCCGGGCCAGGAAAATGGTTATGCCGGCTATCACTGACTGATATCCACCCGGTTGGTCATCAGCCCCCGCTCGTAGTCAGCGATGTTCCGGAAGGTGACCTCGGCCTTGCGTTCCAGAGCCTGGGCAGTCCGGTAACCGATATGCGGCGTCAGCAACAGTCGGGGTGCATATAGCAGCGGGCTGTCGGCCGGCAATGGCTCGGCCTCGAAGACATCCAGGGCCGCCCCGGCCAGCTTGCCCTCCGTCAATTGCTGGGCCAGGGCCGCTTCATCCACCAGACCTCCCCGGGCGTAGTTAATCAGGATGGCGGTCGGCTTCATCAGCCCCAGCTCGGGTCGGCCGATCAGGTGCCGGACCCCTGGGCTGTATGGCAGGTGCAGAGATCGGAAGAGCACACGTCTGAACTCCAGTCACCGAATACGATC
>CALGNM010000240.1 GCA_937958665.1 uncultured bacterium
TTCCGATCTTGCCGGGGATGACATCCACGATTTCGCCTGGTGCGCCGATCCCGGATACCAGGAGATCGCAGAGCTTCACGGGGAGGTTGCGATCAGGGTGCTGTTCCTTCCGGAGCATCGGGAGCAATGGAAGAACGTGATGCAGTATGCCAAGGACGCCCTGGACTATTGCGGGCGCTGGTACGGCCCATATCCCTACCCATCCCTGACACTCTGCGACGGCGACATGGCCGCTGGGGGCGGAATGGAATATCCCAACCTGGTGATCATATCCACCGGGGAGGACAAATATACCCGTACCCTGGAGATGGCGGTAATGCATGAGATCGGCCATCAGTGGTTCTACGGGATGCTGGGCAACAACGAGATGGATGAGGCTTGGCTGGACGAGGGCATAAACTCCTTCTCCGAGCAGAGGTATTTTCAGGAAAAGTACGGCCCCCACGGCAATTACCTGGCCAATGATTTTCTGGCCCGGATATTGCCGGAGGTCAGCAACCGCAATGTGGGGCGGTACCTCCCCTACCTGTATTCATCCAACCGGATGGACCAGCATATATCGACCAAAGCCTGCCTCTCCGGCGAAATTGGGCAGTATGCCGCCAGTGCCTATATGAAGCCGGCGGCATGATGTGGTGGTTGAGGGAGTACCTGGGGGAATCCGACTTCGACCGGGTAATGAAGGGCTATTTTCGGGACAACCGGCTTAAACATGTCAGCAGCCAATCTTTCTTCCAGGCGGTTGATAAATATTCCGGCCGGACGATAGAGCCTTCGAGGTTCTTTAACGGGACGGCCAGTGGCGACTATAGTGTGGCCTCGGTCAAAAAACTGGATGGAGGCGGCTACGGAATCAAGCTAGTCCGGCGGCCCTACCTGACCAAACTTCACCTGGGGATCGAAAAGATAGCCCCGGTCAGGTTCGAGGCCAGGGAGGAAGGGGGCGCGCTCCATACGTTGTTCTGGAGCGGCTCGACCGCTGACACCACCGTAATCATCGAAACCCAAAACCAGCTGGCCTCGGCCGCCATTGACCCGGAGAACAACCTGCTGGAGACCGACCGCTGGAACAACTGTTGGCCCAGAAAATACCGGGTGACCCTGGGGCCCCGCCTGCCATCTTTCGAGCACTACAGCTTCTTCCTCTTGCCCTACCCCTGGTACGATGATGTCAACGGATTCCGGCTGGGGACCATCTTCCACGGGGGATATATGGCCGACGGCGATCCCATGGTGGGCCGGCATCAGTGGACCTTCTCGCCCTTCTATGGCTTCAAGTCCCGGGAGGTGAGCTTCAGTCTGGATTACCAGACGCCGGTGGACCTCCGTTCCCGGGCCAGCTGGGTGGAGAGGGACCAGTTTCGCCGACTGCCCCGCCTGTATCTGTCGGCCGGCTCGGCCTTCGGCATCAATTACGCAGGGATTGGATTGAAGCGAAACTGGGGTCCGCGTCTGATGCTGGACCCTACCGAGAGCTTCGATCTTAGACTCGACTACACCCGGTACAAAGATTACCGGTTCTGGGACCAGCGTGACGTGGACACTGCAGCGGTGCTGTCCCTGTCCGCCCGGCGGGGATACAACGTCACCAAGCACTGGGGGCGATCGCTGTTCAGTGCCGGGGTGACGGCCGGCTATCTGCACCGGCCGGAGGCGGAGATAAAGAACTACCTGAAGATGGAGCTGGAAGAAAGGATGCTCCTCCGGCTCAACCGTCAGCTGTGGCCCCGGATCCGCCTGGCGATGGGTTATATCCAGGGCCCGGCCCCGGCCCAGGAGCAGTTCTTTCTGGCCGGCGGTTTCAGGACCGAAGGCTTGGACAGGATGCTGGCCTCCGGCAAGGGCTCATTCTCCACCCAGGAGCGATATCATGTGGATGGCGGAGCCAGCCTGCCGGGATACCAAGGCACCCATCATCGGGGGAAAACAATGTGGGCGGCCAACCTCAGCCTGCCGATTTCCCCGGCTCCGCTATCGGTTTTTACCGGGATCGGTCAGGTGGCAGATGGATGGGAGGAGATGGGCCTGAACAGCATCCGGGCCGACGCCGGGTTATCCTTGGACTTGGGGCCATTGAGGATGATGTTCCCCCTGTGGATAAGCAAACCCGAGATCGGAAGAGCGTCGTGTAGGGAAAGAGTGTAGATCTCGGTGG
>CALGNM010000241.1 GCA_937958665.1 uncultured bacterium
CCGGGTTCCAGTAAATTAACAAAAATCCCATTTACACAAATTACTTGACAGACCCGAAGGCCGGGTTAAAGGCCGGCCTTCCGTTAAATCTGGGATTTTTTTACCAACCTGGGTTATGATCCGGCTGGCTTTGGTTATTATCATTGTAAACAAGGTTATAACCGTTGCGGCACGGGTTACAACACCTGCAACTTGGGTTAGAGCCTTTCTTACCAAGGTTATAACATTTCTAACCTTGGTTATAGACCTTCTAACCCAGGCTGCAATCTTCCTAACCCGGGTCAGAACCCTTGTAACCCCCTATTTTAGGAGTATTTACTGATTTTTGATCTTTTTGCGCCCCCTGAGGGCTACCTTGGACATGGATTCCCGCAGTTTCCCGATGATCTCTTCCGGTTTGTTCCCTTTCTGTGGCATTTTTACCCCCTTTTCTTATTATTCATCCAGCCTCTATTGTATCACACCAGCTGGACCGGTTGTAGGGGGTCAGGTCATTTGATTTTTAATATTTTTCGAGTTTTAAGTAATTTTTTAACATCATAAAGGCATGCCATATATATTCCGGCAGCTACCGTTTTCCCGGAGACAGAAGAGCCATCCCAAGCAACCACAAAATTTCCGGCATCATGAAATTCATTAAAGATCTCTTTAACAAATCGACCGGAAATATCGTATATTTTCAATTTGTATGCGCCGGGTTTATTTATTTGGTATTTAATTGAAGTTTTATAGCTAAATGGGTTAGGATAATTACAACACAAGTTGATTGATGCCTTATTATTCCTGTCCACCGGTTCGCCTTCAACACCATTCAACGAATCATCCCACTCCCATTCATATATCACACCAAGTTCGCTTAAAGCATATACTCGATTTTTGCCATCATTGCGGGCATCGCCCACTACACCGGCAGCCATGTCAAAATTAACACCGTAATTTAAGGCAATGGTATCCAATACATTTTTCACCCAAATACTGTCAACATAACTCCATTCCAAAACGCGGATATCGCTGTAAATCGAATCATTTACCACCATACTGCTACTCAAACCATATAATCTTTGCTTGCCGTCATTGCGGCCATCACCCGAAAACGGATATCTACCATAAGCAGCAGAATCAACATTTAACCATTGTGTGCCAGCCCAACTGAAATCTCTTATACCTCCGTCCTCCGATATATATAACTGAATTAATCCATCATTTTTTACTGATGCCAATAAAGATCCCGTTGTAGGTATCATTTGTGAGTGGTAGGTTGTGTCCCATTTGCTTCTATAAGTATATTCAATCCAAAATATATCTCCGCTTGTGTATATCCTGTTTGTATCATCGTTGCGGCCGTTTCCAATAACAATGTCCTGAACTATACCCCTCTTAATACCCACAGTGTCCTTTTTCCAAGTTCCACTTACATTTTGGTAAGTATAAGCTATGGTCGTGCTGTCATTACCACCGGCAACTACTCTTATAGAATCATCGTTTTTTATATCCCCTAAACAAACGCTCCTTATATCAGAACCATTACGATCATCTATCAATACGCTATCCCAAGTACTGCCATTGTAACTCCATTCACGTAATCTACTGCTACCACCGCCAGTGTAAATTCTATTAACCGCATCATTTCTACCGTCGCCCGCAGCAATGGAGTATGCACTTGCAATAGTGCTAGAAAACAAAACTCTGCTCCAACCACTCCCGTTCCAGGTAAATTCTGCCGGGGACCCCCCCGTTGCATATAATCGATTTATACTATCATTACGACCCTGTGCAATAACAAGCCCACTGCCACTTGCATTACCGACAATGGAACATTTGTAATCACCGGCATGGGCTACGCTGAAAAGCATAGAAGCAAGGATTATGACAAAAATAAACTTCTTCATATCATTAACCTCGTTTTATATGCGTTGCCTTGGCAACTGGCTAATTTTAAACACAAAAAGCCCCGGCCCGCAATTCTCAAAACTGCGAACAAAGGCTTTCAAATCATGGCCCTATGCAAGCAAGCTTAAAATATAATGCTTTCTTGCTTTTCATAGAAGAAATGTATCACGTCATAAGTTTTTTATCAAGCAAAATGTTCAAATATTATAGGTTGTTTATTCATTCCTCCACCAGACGGTCGTAGTGTTCCCTGGCCCCCTTGTTCTCCGGCTCCAGCTCCAAGGCCTTCTCAAAGGCATCCCGGGCGCCGTCCTGATCGCTGATGGCCTCCAGGGTAATCCCCAGATTATAATAGGCATCGGCGTTCCTGGCGTCCAAATCTATGGCCTTCCGGTACTCGGCTATGGCTTCGTCAAACTTCTGGTTCAGAAAATAGAACTTGCCCACCTCGATGATGGTCTCGACTTCGTTCTGCTTCTTGGTCTGAATCGATTCCTTCTTGTCGTCAATCTCCATACCACCCGGTTATTTTGGTTATTGGATGCCCCTGACCTTCTGGATTCCCTCGAAGCTGCCTATCATGATCAGGGTGTCGGAACGGTTGATCTTATCCTCGGGACGGGGCCGGATATTTATCTCTTCCTTGAATTCGGTCTCACCCTCCGGGGTTACCACCGGCACTTTGCGCTTGATGGCTGCGATGGAAACCTTGGTGTCCTCCTCCAGCTTGAGGTCGGAGATGCTTTTGCCCCAGAATTTCTTGGGGGCCACCAGTTCCACGATGCTGTGGGTCTCGGAAATCTCGCTGTAATCCATGACGTTGGGGGAAGCCAGGCTTTCGGCTATCCGCTCTCCCATGTCCCGCTCCGGGAATATCACCCGGTCTGCCCCCACCTTCTTCAGGATGGCCCCGTGGATCTGGGTGACAGCCTTGGCGATAATCTCCTTGACCCCGATCTCCTTGAGGATCAGGACTATCGAGATAGAGGCCTCGATGTCCTCCCCGGTCGAGACGATGGCCACGTCGATGTCCTTCATGCCCAGGCTGTGCAGGGCCTTCTCGTCGGCGGCGTCCACCGTCACCGACTGGCTGACCTGGTCGGCAATCTCATCCACCCGATCCTGATCCCGGTCGATGGCCAGTACTTCACAACCCTTTTGGGCCAGCGACAGGGCCACGCTGGAGCCGAACTGGCCCAGGCCTATGACTGCAAATTGTCTCACGTTGTCCTCCTCGGCTATTATACCTTAAACGCCAGCATTTGGCAATAGTCAGCCGATCAGCACCTTGGCTTCGGGATATTCGAAGGGTTGGTCCTTGCGATGCCAGACCACCGCGCTGCCCATGGTCAGCGGCCCCAGCCGGCCGGCAAACATGGTCAGAATGATCAGAAGTTTTCCCCAGGGGCTGAAGTCGTAAGAGAAGCTGCAGTGGGGGTTCAGGCTGGACCCCACCGACAGCCCCACCGTCCCGAAGGCGGATACCACCTCGAACAGCACCGGCATCATCCGCTCAGCCGTAAAGGTGGAGATCTCCGACACCAGCAGCAGCAAGGTTACCAGTGCCAGGATGATGGCGGCGATGGAGCTTAGCACGTAGGCCCGGTTGATGAACCCGGGGTCCAGCCGCTTGTTGAATATCAGCACCCGGGTGCGTCCGGTCAGAGTAGTCCAGATAGAGGCCAAAATAACCCCGAAGGTGGTGGTCTTGATGCCGCCGCCGGTTCCGCCGGGCGAGGCGCCAATGAACATCAGCATGATCACCAGCATCAGGGTGGGAAAGTGCATCAGCCCCACCGGCAGGGTATTGAACCCCGCCGTCCTGGCGGTGACCGAGTGGAACAGAGCCGCCAGCCACTTGCTGCCCCCTGACAGACCAGCCATGGTATGGTCCTTCTCGAGGAGATAGATCAGAACCGTTCCGGCCGCAATCAGACCCAAGGTGAGGGTGATCACCATCTTGCTGTGGACGGTAAGCCGCTTCTCGGTCCGCTGGATGCCGGTCTTATAGATGTCACTGATGGCAATGAACCCCAGCCCGCCGGACACCACCAATCCGCAGACCGTCAGGGAGACCACCGGATCGGAAGCATAGCCGGCCAGACCGTCTGAAAACAGGGAGAACCCGGCGTTGCAGAAGGCCGACACCGAGTGAAATATCCCATAGGTCAGGGCCTTGAACGGGGCATAGCCTTGTCGCCACCAATGCAGGGACAATATGGCCGCCCCGATCAGCTCCAGCACCACCGTCACCCTTAAAATCCTGGTAGCGAAGCGAGCCAGCCCCTCCAGGGTCAGCACGTTGTAGGCCTCCTGCACTATCAGCCTCTCCCGAAGCGATATCTTGCGCCCCACCAAAAGCGATAGCACGGTAGCCAGGGACATGTAACCCAATCCGCCTATCTGAATCAGCACCAGCAGCACCAGCTTGCCGGCCGGGGAGAAGTCCCTCCCGGTATCCTTGACGATCAGCCCGGTAACACACACCGCCGAGGTGGCGGTGAACAACGCATCCACCGGTGAGCAGCGGTTGCCTTCGGCCGAGGCCAACGGCAGATGCAGCAGGAAGGCTCCCACCAGGATGGCCATAGAAAAACCCAGCACCAGGATCCGGGCCGGGGTCATCTCCACGCGGAAGATCTGATTGTATATCTTTCTTTCCAGCCTCATTCCTCTGCCTTCTTGAGAACTCGATAGATATCCTTGGCTCCGGAGGCCGCCAAGATCCGGGCCAGGAAGTCCGGGTCCTTGACTATCCGGGCGATCTCGGCCAGCACTGCCAAATTTTTAACCTTCTCATCCGGAGGGATGAGCAGCAGGAAGAACAGGTGGACCGGCTTGCCGTCCAATGAAGAGAAGTCCACCCCCGGGGTGGATCGCCCCACCAGGAGGACCATCTCCTTGACCATGGGGTTGCGGGCGTGGGGTATGGCCACCCCTTCTCCGATGGCGGTGGTGCCCAGGGACTCCCGGTACTTGATCCGATCGAACAGCTCGGTCTCATGGCGCAGCACCAGGTGCTTGCCCATCTGGGAGCCCACCCCCGGCACCATGTCCCTCATCTCCTCGGCCGCCTCCCGGGCGGCCAGCCGCTTGCTGCTGAAAGCCCTAGATATCAGCTCCCGCAGGACATTGTCGGCATCCCGGGCCGACAACTCCGGAATGATCAGGGATTCCTCGGTAAGTCCTGACAGTTTTATGCCCATAGAAAAATTCTAATCCGACTGATTTATTATTATCCCTTTTTGACCAATTAGGCCGTTCCGATTGAGAATCGAAACGACCTATTGAGAGGCATTATAACAGCCGGAAGGATTATTGTCAAGCAAAATCGCCCCCGCCCTGATGGACCATGGTGTCACGGCGGTAACCGGCATCATTGGTCTGGGGATGGTCCTGGTTGAAGTGCAACCCCCTCGATTCCTTGCGCCGGGCGGCGCAGTCGATTATCAGGCCGGCCAGGCTTATCAGGTTCCTCAGCTCCACCAGTCCAGGAGTGACCCGGTACTTCCAGTAGTAGTCCTTCACGTCGTCATTTATGGCCTGCAGCCGGCGGGCGGCCATCTGAAGCCGGCCATCGGACCGGACTATCCCCACATAGTTCCACATCAACAGCCGGACGGCGTGCCGGTTATGGCTGACCACCACCCTCTCCCGGCTCTGCACCGACCCCACATAGTCCCAGGGGGCCACCTCCTGCGGGGCCGCCATCTCCTGTCCGGCCGCCTGGGCCGCCCGGGCCGCGAACACCAGGGCTTCCAGCAGTGAGTTGGAGGCCAGCCGGTTGGCGCCATGAACCCCGGTGCAGGCGGTCTCCCCCGCCGAGTACAGGCGAGCAATGTCGCTGCGGCCCCACAGATCGGTCTTGACCCCGCCGCATAAGTAGTGGGCCGCCGGCACCACCGGGATCGAGCCTTTGCCGGGATCGACCAAGCGCTGGGTGCATCCCTCGAAAATGTTGGGAAAACGGGTCCTGAACTTTTCCCGGCCGATGGCCGAGATATCCAGGTAAACACAGGGATCCCCCGACGTCTTGAGCTCGGAATCTATGGCCCTAGCCACCACATCACGGGGGGCCAGGTCGGCCTTTTGATGATATTCCGGCATGAACCTTTTGCCCTGCCGATTAACCAACACTCCGCCTTCCCCCCGAACCGCTTCGGAAATGAGGAAGGACCTTTCGTTCTCTTCGAACGAAGGTTGGTAAAGGGTGGTGGGATGGAATTGGACGAACTCCAGATTGGCCACGGAGGCCCCGGCCCGGTAGGCCATGGCGATGCCGTCGCCGGTGGCGATGGCCGGGTTGGTGGTGTGCAGATAGACCTGCCCGCCGCCGCCGGTGGCCAGAAAGGTTATTCCGGCGGAATATCCTTCGATCTGACCGCTCCTGATGTCCAGGACGTAGGCCCCCAGGCATTCCGTTTTCCCAGCCGCTTTTACCACGATCAGATCTATGGCCAGGTGATGCTCCAGAACAGTGATGTTGGAATGCTCCCGTGTCTTGGCCACCAATGCCCTCTCGATCTCCAACCCAGTGTAGTCCTTGGCGTGGACGATCCTTCTCTTGGAATGGCCTCCCTCCTTGCCCAGATCCAGGGATCCTTCTTCGGTCACGGTGAAATCCACCCCCATCCGGGACAGCTCGCTTACCAACGCCGGTCCCTCGCTGACCATGGCCCGGACCGCCTCCGGATCGCACAGCCCGGCCCCGGCCTCGATGGTATCGCGGATGTGGTCATCGATGCCGTCATCGGAGCCGAACACCGCCGCCACACCGCCCTGGGCATAGTTGGTGTTGGACTCGGTGTCGTCCTTCTTGGTAACGATGGTCACCCGTCCGTGCTGGGCTGCCTTGAGAGCGAAGGTCAGCCCGGCGATGCCGGAACCTATGACCAGAAAATCTGTAGCTGGCATAAATCGGTCAACTGATCATTAGCCTGATGGAAAGTAAACCGTCACAGGGTGACGGTTTATAGCACAGGTTGTCATTTTTCGGATTTTCATTCTGCCCCTAAACCTGGAGATAGCCCCAAAGATTGATATCAACGCAAAGCTGTACCCCGGAGTTTTGAGTCTAAGGCAATGTGTCACCCTATCACCAACAGCCGGAAATACCAGTATACAAAGGGTATCACGAACAGCATGCTGTCGAAGCGGTCCAGTATCCCGCCGTGGCCCGGCAGCAGAGTCCCGGTGTCCTTGACCTGGGCATCCCGCTTGAACAGGGACTCCACCAGATCGCCCAAGGTGCCCAGCACCACCGCTCCCGCCGCCACCAGCAGAGCATCAGCCGGCGATATCTCCCACAGCCACCACCGCTGCAGCAGGAAGGCGGCGCCCAAGGTCACCACCAGACCGCCGGCCAGCCCCTCGATTGACTTCTTGGGGCTGACATGCGGAGCCAGAGGATGCCTGCCCAGCAACATCCCGGTGAAGTAAAGATCGGAAGAGCGTCGTGTAGGGAAAGAGTGTAGATCTCGGTG
>CALGNM010000242.1 GCA_937958665.1 uncultured bacterium
ACCACCGAGATCTACACTCTTTCCCTACACGACGCTCTTCCGATCTAGTGGAATACATTCTCTATCTGGTCCGAGAGCGGCACGTCAACCTGGCCGGAGTCCGGATAATACTGGAGATCGTGGAGGACCCTGGGGTCTCCCGGGACAAAATCCGCCAACGGCGCACCTCCTCCGGCGATGCCGGGGGCCAAACCTGATAAAAACCGAACACAGGAGACCACCATGCCCCGCAGAAGCAAACTGCCATCCTTCAGCAGCCAAGGCACCCTGGCCGCCCTGGCCGGGCTGGCCATCGGCCTGATTCTGGCCTCCGGCTTCGGCTGGACCGCCTGCAGCCGGGCCGAAAAGGACCCGGCCCTCACCAATTCCGGCCTGCCCCTGTCACCCGAATACCGCAGTCCGTTCGTGGCGGTGGCCAAGAAGGTGGGGCCGGCAGTGGTCAACATCCAGACCAAGAAGTATGTGGAGCGGCCGGGCTTCGCTTTCCAGAGTCCATTCGACGATTTCTTCCGTGATTTCTTCGGAGAGATGCCCCGCCGGGAGCCCCAGCGGCAGAAGGTGGAGGGCCAGGGTTCCGGATTCATCATCGACCGGAAGGGCCTGATATTGACCAATAACCACGTGGTGGCCGGGGGGGGGGAGCTGACGGTCCGGCTGTCGGACAAACGGGAGATCCCGGCCGAGGTGGTGGGCACCGACCCCCGCACCGATGTGGCGGTTATAAGGCTCAAGGGGCTCAAGGGCGAGCTGCCGGACTCCGAGGTGGCGGCGCTGGGCAACTCCGACGACATTGAGGTGGGCGACTACGCCATCGCCATTGGCAATCCCTTCGGGCTGGAGCGGACCGTCACCCAGGGGATCATCTCCTTCAAGGGCCGCAGCGGGCTGCCCATAGCCGGAGGGGGGCCGGTCTACCAGGACTTCATCCAGACCGACGCTTCCATCAACTACGGCAACTCCGGAGGGCCGCTGACCAACATCCGGGGCGAGGTGATCGGCATCAATACCGCCATCAACCCGGCCGGGCAGGGGATCGGCTTCGCCATCCCCATCAACCTGGCCCGAAACGTGGCCCAGCAGCTGATTTCGGGGGGCAAGGTGGTGCGGGGCTATCTGGGGGTGCTGCCCCAGGAGCTGACCGCCGACCTGGCCGAGGGCCTGGGGCTCAAGGACACCAAAGGGGTGCTGATCGCCCGGGTGGAGGAGGGCACCCCGGCCGCCAAGGCCGGGCTGAAGGACCAGGATGTCATCATCAGCTTCGACGGCAGGGAAACGCCCGACGTGGCCAAGTTCCGGCAGTTGGTGGCCGACGCCAAGGTGGGATCCAAGGTGAAGATAACGGTAATCCGGGACCGCAAGGAGCTGACGGTGAACGCCCAGATCGGCGAGATCCCCGAGGAAGCAGCGGCGGCCGGGGATGAAGCCAAGTCGGACAAGCCCTGGCTGGGAATCAAAGAGGTGGTCTCGGCAACCTCCGAGGAGGCCAGGGCCTTCAACCTGCGGGACCGGGAGGGAGTGGTCATCAAAAGCATCGATGACGGCTCGGCGGCCGAACAGGCCGGCCTCAGGCCCGGGGACGTAATCCGCAAGATAGACGGGCAGGATATCCGGACAGTCAAGGACTACAATCAGGCCATGAAGCAGAAGCGCCGGGGGGACAAGCCGGTGGTGATCCTGATCAAGCGCGGGGATTACCTGCAATTCTTCGCAATCAAGCCGGACAAATAAGCGGCAGCCGCAGAAGGAGCCTTATGTTCAGGGAAATAACCTATCACGATGACCCGTCGCTGGATATCTACCTTCGGGAGATCAGCCGGGTGCCCCTGCTCTCTCCGGAACAGGAGCTGGAGCTGGCCCGGCGGGCCAAAGCCGGCGACAAGGCCGCCATGGACCGGCTGACCGAGGGCAATCTCCGCTTCGTGGTCTCCACCGCCCGGGAGTTTCAGGGCCGGGGCCTCTCCATGGCCGACCTGATCAACGAGGGCAACGTGGGGCTGATGAAGGCCGTCCAACGCTTCGATGTGGGGCGAGGCTGCCGCTTCAATACCTACGCGGTCTGGTGGATCCGTCAGGCCATGCTCAAGGCCATCGCCGAACAGACCCGCACCATCCGGCTGCCCATGAACCGCATCGAGAAGCTGACCCGGCTCAACCGGGCGGTGGAACAGCTGAAGAGCCAGCCGGGCTACAACGGGGCCCCTCCCACCATCCGGCAGATATCCCAGAAGGCGGGGATGCCGGTTGAGGAGATCCGCGACCTGTTGGGAAACAGCATCAACCAGGTTTCCCTGGACGCTCCCTATTCCGAGGACGGGGAGACCAGCCTGTCCGAGACCGTAGTCCACCCCCGCTTCCGCTCCCCGGAGGAACAATTGAAAAGCAAGACCCTGGAGGCCGACCTCCGGGCCGCCCTGTCGGTGCTCAGCCCCCGGGAGATCCAGGTGCTCAAGCTGTACTTCGGCCTGGACGACCAGGACCAGGGCACCCTGGACTCCATCGGCCGGAGGATGAAAATCTCCCGGGAGAGGGTCCGCCAGCTGAGAGACCGGGCCCTGAAAAAGATCAAGCTGGCCAGCCAGGGGGGCCGGCTGAAGGCCTACCTGTAGCTGAACCTACCGATGCTCCAAACGGACAAGCCCCGCAGGGAAATCCCTGCGGGGCTTGTGGTCATTTCGGCCTAATGGGCCGGGCCCTGTTTGTTTTTGAGTTCGGCCGCCTTCCTCTCCAGGATATCGGCGGCATATCCGGCGGCCGGGGCCGGAGCTTTCTTCAGCCGGGGAACGGCAAAACCCCTCTGCCCCTTCTTTTCCGGGGGCAGGTTGGCCGATGGCTTGCCCCCCAATTCGGTCAACACCTGGCAGGTGGTTTTCCCCGAGGGCGGCTCGATGCCAGCCTTGAAAGCCTGGCGTCGTCCCTCGCTGTTGACGAAACTCCCGTCGCTTTCTGCCCAGGCCGAGGCCGGCAGGACCACGTCGGCTAGTTTGGCGGTCTCGGTCCGGAACAAGTCGCAGACGACGAGTTTTTCCAACTTGGCCAGGGCCGCCTGATATTTGGCCCCGTTCCCAAGGCTGCCGACCGGGTCCTCGCCCAACAGGACGGCCGCCCTGATCCTGCCCTTCAGCAACCCCGCCGCATCGAAATTGACAAAACGCTGGATCCCCGCGGAGTTGGCCTTGGCCCGCAGGGCGATGAAGTTATCGGCATGGTCCAGGAGCAGCAAGATGTTGGCCAAGGCCTTGAGGCTTTCGGCATCCAGCGCATCGGCATTGAAGGCCAACAGGCAGTCCTGGTCGTCCAGCAACAGCCTGGCCGTCTTATCGATGTCGGCTTTCTTAAGCCCGCTGTTGGCTGCCACCGCTGCCGCGCTCAGTTTGCCAAGGGCTTTGGCCATCTCCGGATATCCCGGCTGTTTGGACCGGCACTTGGCCAGCAGAGCTTTGAGCACCCCATTGAGGGCGAAGGACAGCCCGCCCCGCTTGGCCACCAGTTCCGGCCCGGCGATCTCGCCCAGCTTGGTGGCCTTCTCCTGCAGGGAATACAGCTGGGCTCCGTTCTTTACGGCCCGGCGGACCATCTGGGAGAACACCGGATGCTCGGCATAGGCGTCGGAGCCCACCAGTAGAATGCTCTTGGCATCGGACAGCGACTGATATCCCCGGCCCGACGAGGAGCCCAGGATGCCGGCCAGGATATCTGAGGCCGGCCCCGAGGCCAAGCTGCCAAACTGCATGACCCCCCTCTTTTCCGCCCAGGAGCGCAGGCCCTCGGCCTCCTCCAGGCTGGCCCGGCCGGAGGCGAACACCGCCACCGCCTCCGGGCCGTGCTTCTTGATGATCGCATCGATCCCGCTGTTGACCTTGCTAAGGGCTTCGGACCAGGCGATATTCTTTTGCTTGGATCCAGCCTTGGCCAGCGGGACCGTCAGCCGCTCGGCCGAGTGGATGAGCTCGAACCCGAACTTGCCCTTGAAGCACAATGAGCCCTGATTGACCGGGCTGTCCCCGTCCCCGGTGACCCTGACCACCTTGTGGTCCTTGAGGTTCAGGTTCAGGCCGCAGCCCACCCCGCAGAAGGTGCACACCGAGGGGACCTTCTCCATCCTCCAGGGGGAGGGCTTGAGGTGCCTTACCCGCTCGGTCAGCGCCCCCACCGGGCAGGTCTCGATGCAAGCCCCGCAGGAAACGCAGGGCGACTGGGGATAGGGCTGCTCCATGGTGGGCGCCACCAGGGCGTTGAAGCCGCGATAGACGAAGCCCAGGGCCGCCGCCCCCACCACCTCCAGACACATCCGGACGCAGCGGCCGCACATGATGCACTTGCCCTGGTCCCGCACCAGGAAAGGATGGCTGTCGTCGATGGGGTGCTGCTTGACCTCGCCCAGAAAATTCTGGACCATCACCTCATAGTCGGTGGCGTATTCGCGCAGCTTGCACTCCTGCATGTCGGCACAGCCGCATTCCAGGCAACGCCTGGCCTCCTCGATGGCCGCGGCCCGGGAGAATCCCTTTTCCACCTCGTCGAAGTTGAGGCGCTGGGCGGGCTCCAGCATCGGCATCCGGGCCCGGGCCTTCTTGGGCTCGGCGGCGAACAGATCCGGGGGGACCTGGTTGATCTTGCCCTTGGTGATATTGTATTGTTTTGCCTTTTGGGCTATCTTCCCGGTCCGCAGGTACTCGTCAATGGCCAGGGCGGCCTGGCGCGCCCCTCCGATGGCCTCCACCACGGTGGCCGCCCCGGTGGCCATGTCTCCGGCGGCAAAAATCTTGGGATCGGCGGTGGCCCCGGTCTCGGGGTCGGTTTCCAGGGTCCCCCACTTGGTGACTTTCAGACCGTGTCCCTGGCCCAGCCCCGCCAGATCGGGGCTCTGTCCGATACAGGAGATTATCAGGTCGGCCTCGATGTGGAAGTCGGAGCCCTGGACCGGGACCGGGCGGCGTCGCCCCGAGGCGTCCGGCTCGCCCAACTCCATCTTCTGGCAGGAGATGGCCCCGCTTTTGTCCTGGGTGCAGGCGATGACCCGGGTGGGGGCGGTCAGGAACTGGAACTTGACGCCCTCGTGTTTGGCCTCCTCGATCTCAAAGGGATTGGCCGGCATCTCCTTCTCCGACCGGCGGTAGACGATGAACACCTCCTCGGCCCCCAGCCGCAGGGAGGTTCGGGCGGCATCAATGGCGGTGTTGCCTCCTCCGATGACCGCCACCTTTCTGCCCACCTGGATTTTCTCGCCCATGGCCAGGCGTTTCAGAAAATCTATCCCGGCGATTACTCCGTGGGCTTCCTCGTTCTCCACCCCCATCCGGGACGAAGCGTGGGCGCCCATCCCCAGGAAGACCGCATCGTAATCATTTTTCAACCCCTCCAGGGTGATGTTATCGCCCAGTTTTTGATTGAATTTTATCTCCACCCCCAAATCGGTGATGGTCTTGACCTCCTGGTCCAGCACCTCCTTGGGCAGGCGGTACTGGGGTATGCCGTAGCGCAGCCAGCCACCCGATTTGGGCAGGGCCTCGTAGATGGTAACCTGATGGCCCTTCTGCCGAAGGTAATAAGCCGCGGTCAGGCCGGCCGGCCCGGCCCCCACCACCGCCACCTTCTTCCCGGAGTCCCGGTCCACCGGTGGCAGATAGGGCTTGGCGGATTGCAGGTCAAGGTCTGCCGCATGGCGCTTCAGATAGCAGATGGCCACCGGCTCCTCCACCAGGTTGCGCCGGCATTCGGTCTCGCAGGGATGGGGGCAGACCCGGCCCAGCGAGGCCGGCAGGGGCAGGGTCTCCTTGATCAGCTTGATGGCCTCGGCCTCCATACCGTTGGCGACCAGGGCGGTGTAGCCCTGGACATCGCAGCCGGCCGGGCAGGTGGCCACGCAGGGTCCGATGCAGTCCCCGGAATGGTTGGACAGCAGCAGTCCCAGGGCCATCTGGCGGGCGGCCCGGATCCGCTGGTTGTCGGTCTCCACCACCATTCCCTCGGCGACCTTGGTGGCGCAGGAGGGCACGAACCCCCGGGCGCTCTTGACCTCGACCAGGCACACCCAGCAGGAGCCGTAGGGATCCAGCTTTTTGTCGTGGCACAGGGTGGGGATTTCAACCCCCTGCTGGCGGGCCACCTCAACGATGGTCTGCTCGGAATCGCAGGATATCTGTTTGCCGTTGAAAGTAATGTTAATCTGCATATCAGCTCACCCTTATTGCGTCGAATTTGCATTTGGCCACGCAGTTGCCGCACTTGATGCAGGTTTCCTGGGCGATGGCGTGGGGCTTCTTGACCTGCCCGGAGATGGCGGCCACCGGGCAGACCCGGGCGCAGGCGGTGCAGCCCACGCATTTCTCCGGAACGATCCGGTAAGTCAGCAGGTCCCGGCAGGCATGGGCCGGACATCGCTTCTCCCTGATATGGGCCTCATACTCGTCCCGGAAGTACTTGATGGTGGTCAGCACCGGATTGGGCGCGGTCTGGCCCAGGCCGCACAGCGAGGAGATTTTTATCTTCTCGGCCAGGTCCAGCAGCAGGTCGATGTCGCCCTCCCGCCCCTGCCCCCTGGTGATCCGCTCCAGTATCTCCAGCATCCGCTTGGTGCCTATCCGGCAGAAGGTGCATTTGCCGCAGGATTCCTTCTGGGTGAAGTCCAGGAAGAAGCGGGCGATATCCACCATGCAGGTGGTGTCGTCCATCACCACCATGCCGCCCGAGCCCATGATGGCCCCGGTGGCGTTGACCGAATCGTAGTCCACCACGGTGTTGCCCAAAGCCGCCGGAATGCAGCCCCCCGAGGGGCCGCCCATCTGGACCGCCTTGAAGGTCCGTCCGTCCTTGATGCCTCCCCCCACCTCGTGGATGATCTCATTGATGGTGATGCCCATGGGCACCTCCACCAAGCCACCCCGGGCGATCTTGCCGGCCAAGGCGAACACCTTGGAGCCCTTGCTCTTCTCGGTGCCCAAAGAGGCAAAGGCGGCCGAGCCGTTCAAGATGATCCAAGGGACATTGGCGAAGGTCTCGACGTTGTTGATGTTGGTGGGCTTGCCCCACAGGCCGGACACCGCCGGAAAGGGCGGCCTTAAACGGGGCATGCCGCGCTGTCCTTCTATTGAGGCCATCAAGGCGGTCTCCTCGCCGCAGACGAAGGCCCCGGCCCCCTCCTTGATCTTCATCTCAAAGCAGAATTTGGTACCCATAATATTTTTGCCCAAAAAGCCCTTCTTCTTGGCCTGGTCGATGGCCAGTTTCAGCCGCTCCACCGCCAGGGGATACTCGGCCCGGACGTAGAAATAGCCCTCGTCGGCCCCGATGGCATATCCGGCGATCAGCATCCCCTCCATCACGCTGTGGAGATCGGAAGAGCGTCGTGTAGGGAAAGAGTGTAGATCTCGGTGGT
>CALGNM010000243.1 GCA_937958665.1 uncultured bacterium
ATCGTATTCGGTGACTGGAGTTCAGACGTGTGCTCTTCCGATCTCATATCAAGCGCTACCATGACCTGGTGACTCAGGTCGAGACCGAGGCCGAGCGTATCAACTGGAAGTTCAAAACGCGCGATTGGAAGCCAATAGTCCTATCGGCCCAACACCACAGCCACCGCCAGATACTGCCATACTACCAGGCCGCTGATTTGTGTATGGTGACCTCGCTCCACGATGGCATGAACCTGGTAGCCAAGGAATATGTGGCCTCAAGGGTTGACGGCACCGGGTCCCTGATACTGAGCCGTTTCACTGGAGCGTCACGAGAGCTGCTGGATGCACTGATCGTCAATCCATACGACATCGAGCAGATGGCCGAAGCCATCAGGTTTGCCCTGGAGATGCGGCCAGAAGAGCAGCGCCTGCGCATGGGACGCATGCAGCAGCAGGTGCTGAACCGCAACATCTACCTGTGGGCAGTCCGGCTGATCCGGGCTCTCCACGAGGTAAGAATAGGAGAGTTCCCAACATGGGAAGGCGAAGCGGGAGATGACTCGGAAAAGAGGAAGCCAGCCGTTTAGGTTCGTCACGTCCAGCTCCTTGGTGAACGTCTGCGGGCCCAGGGCAGGGAGCGCCGCCGAACTGCTGGAAGGGGTGAGGACGGTCAGCGGATCATCAATCTATCACCACAGCCATCAGGTTTACAGGGAATGGCAGGCCTTTGGCCGGCCGCCGGTTCATGACTTCGGCTACTGGGTCTCGGAGGTCCTCAGAGAGCGAAGCTTGGGAGAGAAATTGTCAATGATCGATCCCACCCAGTTTCAGGATATTCGCACCTTCCGACATGCCATAGCCGAGGCCATCGAGAGACACTTGGCAATCCACCCCCTTCTTAACCGCTGCCCGACGGGCAGCGAATTCACCTTCTGCGAATCCACCTCGGTCATCCTGGACACGGGGGTGGCCGCCCGGGACCTGGGGGAGTTCATCTCGGCCATGGGACGGGTGACCAACCGCAGCCTTTACTACCATTTGTTTGAAGCCCGCTTAAGGCTCAAAAGACCTGATAATGATTTTTCCATCTGGCTCCGGGAACAATTGGGAGAGGACGAATTGGCTGAAGAAATCAGTCGTTTCGATATCTCTATTCACACTTTGGAACAGATCCGGGCCAATATCCTACTGATTTTGGGAAGGGCCCAGGGTCTTTCACCACTGGCTTTGGTGGGCACCTTGGCTCAGCTGCCGACCGAAATATTAGAAAGCATCGTCTTGGAGGTAATCAACCTGCCGGCCCGGACAATCAACCGGATATGGCAAAAGAGCCCGGGAGAGCTGTCTCGGGCCCTATTTGCCGAATTGAAAAAATGGAACAGGGGCAGAAAACAACATGGCTCTGGCTAAACTGGAAGAGTACCGGGAAACGATAGGCGGTCCGGAGCTGGAGGAGCTTAAGCGCTTGGCCGGATTGGTCAGGGGCCGCCGCATGAAGCATGTCAATTCCACTTCGGTGGGGGGGGGCGTGGCAGAGATATTAAATAGGATGATCCCGCTGTTGAACGAACTGGAAGTCGAGGCCAAATGGGAGGTGATAAAAGGGGGAGACGACTTTTTCAACGTCACCAAGCTTTTCCACAACGCCCTGCATGGTAAGGAGGAGTCCGTCACCCCGGAAATGTACCGAACCTTCCTGGAATACAACCGGGCCAACGCCGCCCAAATGGACTTCACCCGGGACGACTGTGTCTTCATCCACGATCCCCAGCCCATCTGCCTGGTGGACAAGCGGACCGGCAACGACTCAAGCTGGGTGTGGCGCTGCCATATCGACGTCTCCCAGCCGGCCGGTGGGGTTTGGGAATTCCTTAAACCCTACGTGGAAAAATATGACGGAATGATAATCTCCTCGCCCAGCTTCTCCCAGCAGGTTTCCCTGCCCCAGTACCTGATCCCGCCATCCATCGACCCCCTTGCCGACAAAAACCGGGAACTGGAGGAGGGATTCGTGGAAAGGGTCTTCTCCCGGCATGGCATAGATCAAGGCCGTCCTATCGTCACCCAGATATCACGCTTCGATCGGCTCAAGGACCCGGTGGGCCTGATCCACGCCTATAAGATGGCCAAAAAGCGGATGGACTGCCAACTGATCCTAGCTGGAGGCGGGGCCACCGATGATCCGGAGGGACTGCTGGTGCTGGAGGAGGTTAAGGCCGAGGCCGGTAGCGACCCCGACATCCATGTTCTGCACCTGCCACCTGGGGCTGACCTGGAGATAAATGCCCTGGTGCGTGGATCTTCTATCATAGAGATCGGAAGAGCGTCGTGTAGGGAAAGAGTGTAGATCGCGGGGGTCGACGGA
>CALGNM010000244.1 GCA_937958665.1 uncultured bacterium
ACCACCGAGATCTACACTCTTTCCCTACACGACGCTCTTCCGATCTATACTTCCTGAATACTGGTAACGACTTTCTAGGCGGCCAGCGACCAATTTAACCCAAGACATATGCATAACCGAAGACAGAACACCAAAATAATATTGATCATGCGAGGGAATATAATATATTTTATTACTGATAACGATAGACGGGGAAACAATATCTAGAGGAATATATTTTCGCCTTTCGGAAGAAACCTCTGGTATGGCAATAAACTTAGAACCTGGCTGTGACACATGAAAAAATAATGTTGGCGTATTGGCTGACTTTCGTGTTGGTTCAGCTGTGCTTTTTTCCCTAAATGCTTTAACCTTCTTAACACGCTCCAAAACCAACGGCAAATCTCTCAAATCGGCAGGACTTACATTAGCAAGCCAAAGGCACCATCGCATATTCCCATTTATGAACTCTTCAGAGCCTGTAAAACGGCGTAAATATTTCTTGGAGCCGGGTTCTTCTTTAACGAGCTGGTCTTTTTCTTCGTCTGTTAGGATCAAGTGGCCGCCATCGGATGGTTTATTTCCACAACGCATCTCCGGGATATCAGATAGCGGCTTCTGACGCTTGGTAACGAACAGGTCCGGTCCAGGGGTAAGATAGGGGCTTATGTTTGTCACAACCGTTTCACTTGGGTTGTTTGCATCAGCCTCATAGTCGTATAACTTTTTCGGGCCGACATCATGGGCTGAAAAGCCAATAATAACGACATGGACATGGGCCTTGCCTCGAGCCTCGCTTTGCCATGGAAATGTTCGATGGGCAAATATGATTTTTACCTTGAGTTTGCCAAACAGCAAACCCCATACTAAAGGAACCTGCTCACCCTGAGTGATGGAATTTGTAGCGACAAAACCAACTTTTATTGTGGTCCCCTGTATATACTCAGCGGCTCTATAATACCAGGCGACAACATAGTCAATGTCCCCGACATTCTTGAACCCTTGAAATACCTGTGTTAAATCTGCTTTTTGATCCTTTGATTGGTAATGCTTCCCAATGAACGGCGGATTGCCCAAAACATAGCTGCATTTGTCCACCGGCAAGACCTTTTTCCAGTCCAATCGCAAAGCATTATCGCATTTAATAGTCGGACTTTTACGCAAAGGCAACCGGACAAAATACTCGCCAAAAGCTGCTGATAGGAGGTTGTTCATTTGGTGGTCCATCAGCCACATGGCAACCTCGGCAATGCGGGACGGCCATTCTTTGATCTCGATACCATAAAAAGCATCCACATCCAGTATCGACAAATGGCCGATATCATGCACCTGCTGCCCGCCGTACATCTCCTTAAGCAGGTCGATCTCCAACAACCTTAATTCGCGATAGGTGATCACCAAGAAATTACCACAACCGCAAGCCGGGTCCAGGAACCTTAAACCGGCCAGTTTCTGGTGGAACCGCTTTAACTCGGGCTTGTTCTTCTTTATTCTCTCAAACTCGGCTCGCAGATCATCCAGGAATAAGGACCGCACTACTTTTAGAATATCACGCTCGCTGGTGTAATGCCCCCCGGTCTGTCTGCGCTCCTTCGGCTCCATAACGGCCTGGAAAAGGGAACCAAATATTGCAGGGGATATTTGCGCCCAGTCAAAATGAGTCGAGGCTAACAGAGCATTTCGCATATCCCGGTTGAAATCGGCAAAGCCCAGATGTTCTGAAAATAGATCGCCATTGACATAGGGGAAGGCGGCCAGCGTCTCATCGAGGTTTTTCTGCCTCTTCTCTATCGGCGTATTCAGAACCTCAAATAAACGGGCCAGATGCAATCCCAAGTCCGACCCATCAGCGGCCGTGCGATTCTCCAAATAGAGGTGGAAAGCCTCCCTGTCAAATATCCCGGTATCCTCGGCAAAAAGGCAGAACAGCACACGGACCAGAAAACGCTCCAACTCATGGCCGGAATAACCCCCGGCCTCCAACGCATCATGCAGATTACCCAGTCTGCCCACCGCCTCAATATTGATCGGATCCTGGGCCTCAAAGACTTGTTGTTTGTAACCTGGAATAAAAGCGAAAGAATGGATATGTTTATGGAAGTCGGCCAATGTGAACTCGGTGGTCTGCACCCGCCATTGGTCAAACAAGGGAAGGTCAAGCTGTCTATCAGGCTCCAAGTCATGCAGAGCGATTCGGGCGAAATCGGAAACAATCACATATCGGGGTATTTCGTCGTGCCGGCCGGACCGGGCTAAATCCTGTATATACTGGAACGCTTGGGAACCAGCCTTGCTCAGGTCTTTTCCCCGACTTTTATGCTCCACCAATAAGAGGCCGCTCCAAAAAAGATCAATATAACCGTATTGGCCTTTTATGTTTTTTACCGGCTCCTCAAAACTAGCCACCACCCGGCGTTTGATGCCGAAAACGGCAAAAAACTCGTCCCAAAACGTCTTGGCCTCGGCATCCTCCCTGGAAGCTGTGGCCCAATCGTGGGAAAAAGCTATGGCGTTATGTCTTATTTCATTCCAGCTTAGCGGCATATTTTATTTCTTATAAAGGTTAAAGCCACGGTAGAGGTTTGTTGAAATTGCCATATTTCACTGCAGCATTTTTAAGTAATGAACTAGCCGCCTTAAATGCATTCCTAAGTCGTTTAAAAGGACACCAGACGAGGCGACATTTGCCCGTAAGATCAGTATATTTATAACCAAAGCCAATTATTTTTTCCTTATCTGATACCCTACAATCATAAACTGTAAATGCATGACCATCTGGAAGATTATAAAGATCATTGAGGTTTTCCGGTACCCAGATATTTGCGGATAATTTTTCCTCATCGACTACCAATTTTTGGTGACGCCTTTTTGTAATGTATTGAATTTCCGATTCTACAGGTATAAAACCAACAACAGCACCAACCCGCTTTCGCACCATCCAGCCTAGACGCAAACGTTTAAGCACACCACTTAAAGCATGCGTTGCGGGTTCGGCTATCTCCTGCAGCATTAATGCAAGATTCTCGTGGGTTATTGTAAAAAGTGTATTATATTTAATAGATCCATTAGTATCAATATATTTTTCATGTATGTCAAGAGTTTGAGAATTTGGCCCTAAATGCAGTGTTATATGTCTCTGTTCTAATTTTGATTGTAAAACAAGCTTATCTTTAGCAAACATTACAACAAAATCATATAGGTCGATTCCCTTCGCTCCATGGGGTAATGAATTATTTAATTCTTCTGCCATTTTAGAACTATTTATACGTTCTTATTAATATTTGCTAATCCTTATATTTATCAAACACCAAAAGAAAAACGATATTTTTCTATATCATATGATGATGGATTATTTATAAAATCTTCAGCATCTTTCATTCCTAATTGATAATCACATCTACTGCCTTTTTCAGTTATTTTAATTGTATCATTATTAAGTTCCTCGGATGGTGAGATGAGATATACAGTTCTATATAAACCAATAAGGCTACGCTCGGGTTGGCAGTTATATTCCGTCAATTTATGAATCAAGGAATTTAAAGACAATATCAATTGCGTATACAGCATCATATCAACCATTCTAACCAGAATAGATACAGATGAATTTATGTTCATATTCCTTACTGGTCTTGTCGGGGATATAATAATGCTCTCAATATCACCAATATCATTTACATACTCAACAGGACAATTAGAAAATAACCCTCCATCAACATAATCAATGGTATTCATTTTATATTTAGGGAAAAAGGGGAATAATGCAGATGTAGCTTTCAAACAATCAGATAATTTACCGTCTTTCCGTTTATGGTCAAACATTTTCAACTCAGAAAGGCCGCTCTTAATATTTGAGACCCTTATATAGATATTTTTAGATTTGGCTTCCGCATTTACGTGTTCATCTGTTATATAACTATCGATCATATTATAAAGCAATTGATAATTAAGCCTGAATGGTAAATAAAACTTAGGTTTAAATACATTTAATATTTCCTTATTTGTCCATAGATTTGATAATATATCCCATTTCTCAACGAAACATAAAGCCGCATTTAAAGCCCCCGCGGAAGTGCCAAAATATGTTCTAATATTAATATTATCCTGATGTAATTTCGATAAAACACCGGCTTGCCAAGAGCATTTTGCACCACCCCCCTGACAAACGATGCCAGCATATTTCCGAAATCCATCATATGTCTTATTCTTGCAATAGTCAAGATCGGAAGAGCACACGTCTGAACTCCAGTCACCGAATACGATCTC
>CALGNM010000245.1 GCA_937958665.1 uncultured bacterium
GATCGTATTCGGTGACTGGAGTTCAGACGTGTGCTCTTCCGATCTACCCTGATCATGTCCCACAACAAGACCCTGGCCGCCCAGCTCTATGGGGAGTTCAAGGGGTTCTTCCCCCACAACGCGGTGGAGTACTTCATCTCCTACTACGACTACTACCAGCCGGAGGCCTACATCCCATCCTCCGACACCTACATCGAGAAGGACTCCTCCCGCAACGACGACATCGACCGGCTCCGCCTGCGGGCCACTTCGGCCCTGCTGGAGCGGCGGGACGTGATCATCGTGGCCTCGGTATCCTGCATCTATTCGCTGGGCTCGCCCGACGAGTGGAAGGAGTTCGTCCTGATGCTGGAGACCGGCCAGCCGGCCGAGCGCGAGGCGGTGATGAAGCAGCTGGTCGGCATCCAGTACCAGCGTAACGACGTCAGCTTCGAGCGGGGAACTTTTAGGGTGCGGGGCGGTGTGATCGAGGTCCACCCCGGCGACGAGAACATCGGCCTGCGCATCGAGCTGGAGGACGACCGGGTGGCCCGGCTGTCGGTCTTCGAGCCGCTGACCGGTAAGGTCACCGAGGTCAAGGAACGGATTGCCGTCTATCCCACCAAGCATTTTCTGGTGTCCAATCCCCGGCTGGAGCAGGCCCTCCAGGATATCGAGGAGGAGCTCAAATGGCGGACGGCCGAGCTGACCAACGCCGGGAAGCTGGTCGAAGCCCAGCGCATCCAGCAGCGCACCAAGTACGACCTGGAGATGATCAGGGAACTGGGCTACTGCTCGGGCATCGAAAACTACTCCCGGCACCTGGCCGGGCGGCGGCCGGGCGAGCGGCCCTTCTGCCTGATAGATTTCTTCCCCAAGGATTACCTACTGATCATAGACGAGTCGCACGTCAGCGTGCCGCAGATCGGGGCCATGTACGCCGGAGACCGCTCCCGCAAGGAGACCCTGGTGGATTTCGGCTTCCGCCTGCCATCGGCCCTGGACAACCGGCCGCTCAAATTCGAAGAGTTCGAATCGCTGACCAACCAGGTGATCTACACCTCGGCCACTCCGTCCGACTACGAGCTGAAGAAATCCGCCGGGGTGGTGGTCGACCAGATCGTTCGGCCCACCGGGCTGGTGGACCCGGAGGTGATCATCCGGCCCATCGAGGGCCAGGTGGACGACCTGATGGAGGAGATCCGCCAGCGGGTGGAGCGCAGGGAACGGACCCTGGTCACCACCCTGACCAAGCGGATGTCCGAGGACCTGGCCGACTTCCTGGCCTCGGCCGGGATCAAGGTCCGCTACCTGCATTCCGAGATCGACGCCATCGAGCGGATCGAGATCCTGCGGGGACTGCGGCTGGGCGAGTTCGACGTGCTGGTGGGCATCAACCTGCTGCGGGAGGGGCTGGATTTGCCGGAGGTCTCGCTGGTGGCCATCTTGGACGCCGACAAGGAGGGTTTTCTACGCTCCGAGCGATCGCTGATACAGGTTTCGGGCCGGGCGGCCCGCAATCTGTACGGCCGGGTCATAATGTATGCCGATCAGGTGACCGATTCCATGAAGCGGGCCCTGGCCGAAATGGAACGGCGGCGGAAGATACAGCTGGCCTACAATGAAAAGCACGGGATCACCCCGCAGTCCATCATCAAATCCATCGAGCAGGTGATGCTGTCCACCTCGGTGGCCGATTCCCGCCAGGAGCTGGTCAAGGAGGAGATGGAGGCCTATATCGTCTCGGGCTTAAGCCAGGAGGAGATCATCGTCCAGCTGGAGAAGCAGATGTTCGACGCCGCCTCGGCCATGGAGTACGAGAAGGCCGCCGCCATCCGGGACGAGATAAGGAAACTGCAGGGACAGGAGCCGCTGGCCAAGCCCTTTGGGACCAAGAGGTCCAAACGGAAGACCGGACAGCCGGATATGGGGGTGACCTATACCAGGAAGCGGGGAAGAAAATAGCTGTCATCCTGAGCAGACATGGAAACTTGACAAGTTGAAGGATGACGATAGTTGTTAGATTGTGGTTCTTAGGGGAGACGGCGGAGTCGTCATTCTGAGCGTGGCTTCTTGTCGAACAAACGAAGAATCTAAATAATAAATGGGTATTTTATGAAAAAAATATTATTGCTGGCTTTTATCATAATCGGCAATATCGCAATTGCCCAAGATTCTTTGAATATGCGGACGGTGGGCATATGGCCTTATGGCATATATCACGATATGGAATATGCAAAGATCAACGGGCAGAAATTTATTTTCATAGCCAGCGGTGGCGGCATTTTGGTGGTCAATGTTGAAGATCCGGCCGCCCCGGAAGTGGTAGATAAATACCCAACAAATTCAAGAGTCAAAGATATCAAGATCGTTGGCAAATATGCATATGTAGCAAATGGCGAAAGCGGAATCAAAATATTTAATATCAGTAATCCTGGAAATATCAAACTTATAGGACAGTCAAAGGTAAAATTTGAGGCTCATTGCATAGAGGTAATAAAAAACACAGCCTATGTTGCCGACGGTGATTCGGGTGTCAGTATATTTGACATTAAGAAAAAAGCAAATCCAACAATTATTGGTTGGCTGCCATCGAATACTCCGGCAAGATATTTAAAAGTGATAAAAAATAATTTGTATGTTGGACATGAAAATACGACAATACATTTTATCATTGGCTTTACAGACAAAAAGGGTGGTATTGCTAAATATGATATAAAGAAACCGCAAAAACCAAAATTTATTAAATACACGGAAATTGGCGTTGAGGAAAATAACACTTTTAGCTATTTTAGAGATAATATTACGGTTATGTCTGTATGGGGCAGTTACGTTTATAATGCGGTAAGGGATACATTTGTAACGCTCAATGCCCCTGACTTTAAAACTATGATGTGTGAGAGTGCTGTTTTTGATGATAAGGGTGCTGGTATTGCTTCCCTTGATGGTAATTGCTGGAGGACCGTTATAAAAGATTCAACAATATCATTTACTGATAGTTTGTTTGGAAACTTGAAAGCAAAAGGTATATATGGCAAAAATGGAATCTTTTATAGTGGCGGTGAAATGTTTGCAACTTATGATATTAAAACAAACACTGTATGGTACAGTGATATCGGATTCCCGTCTGCAACAACATATGTGGCCGTAGATTCAAACATGGTTTGGCAAACAACCGATAAAATTGTGCAATCATTTGATATTGCAAAGACGAATACATCATGGTTTTCTGCCGGGAAAAATCTTAAAATTGAAAAGAGAGATTTTTGGCCATTTAGAATTGTTGCATCAAAAAATAATGCATATTTATCAATGTGGGATCGTGATAAAAATATTAAAGTAGTCGAACAGAAAGATTCGGAATTGATTGAGCGTGAGATTCAGGGCACCAATGGTTGGGATTTGTCAAAGATCCAAGATAGTATCGCAGTGGCAATAAATGCTGCCGATAAGTTGCATGTCTGTTCCTTGTCGTCCGATAGCCAAATAAAAAGTAGGTCCATTATAGAAAGAAAAAATTCTTCTTGGCCTTGTGCAATAGATGAAAATCTATTATTTATAACAGTTAGTACTCATGGCGCTGACAGTTTGGTTTGTTATGATATAAAAGATATGGGTATAGTCGCAATTCAGCCACTAACTTTTAGGTGATTTTGGGCTTGAAGT
>CALGNM010000246.1 GCA_937958665.1 uncultured bacterium
GGATAACCGGGCTGCTAAAGAGAGACGGCTGGAGGGTGAATCACAAGCGGGTGGAGAGGATCTGGCGGCAGGAAGGGTTAAAGGTACCCAAAAGACAGCCCAAAAGGAGAAGGCTGTGGCTGAACGACGGCTCCTGCGTCAGATTAAGGGCCCAATATAGGAACCATGTTTGGAGCTATGACTTTGTGGCCGGCAGAACCAGCAACGGGCTGCCGTTAAGATACCTGACCATGGTGGATGAATATACCCGGGAATGCCTGGCTATAGATGTTGGCAGAAGCTTAAAGTCCCAGGATGTGCTGGACAGACTGAATGACCTGTTCTTGAGCCGGGGAACCCCGGAGTATATCAGATCGGACAACGGGTCGGAGTTTGCGGCCAAGAATGTAAGACATTGGCTGGAGAGGGTTGGGGTAAGGACCTTGTTCATCGAGCCGGGCAACCCCTGGGAGAACGGATATATCGAGTCTTTCAATGGCAAGCTTCGGGATGAGCTTTTGAACCTGGAGATATTTGACACCCTGTTGGAGGCAAAGGTCTTGACCGCCCGTTGGCGGCAGGAATACAATACCTTCAGACCGCATAGTTCCCTTGGGTACCAGCCACCGGCCCCGGAAACAAAACAACCGCTGCCCGACTGTTCAGCGGCCTAAAGAGTAACACTCAACCTGGTACAATTAACGGGGGCATGTCATTTGTCCCCATGTTGGGTTTTGGGTGGACATTAGGGGAAGGTTTATATCATGCTTTTGGTGGCAATGACGGGCAGGGCCATGATTGGAGCGAATGGTCTGAAAGAATGATCATCAGCACCGGCATTACTGCCATAGCCACCGAGTGTTTAATAGCAGCAGGGTTTACCGGAGGGGAGGTTTTATTTACCAGGGGTGCACAGGGTAGGGCATCAGGTTATATAGCTGCGTTAGAGAATAGCCCAACAGGTTCTATTGAAGTGCCCAAAGGACAAATAACATCTAAAACGATGGCAGAAATCAGCAATAAAACTGGCAAAGAAGTGGGCCTTTTTAGAACGGATTATGGTGCCAGGGTATTGAAGTTAGGCGGGAAAGGATCTACCAATCTCCCGGCGGGTACAACAAAAATAATTGCTCATACACATCCTAGTGGACGAATGGCATTTAGTCCAGACGATATTAATCAACTACAGGCCTTAAAGCAAAGATCATCAGTATTAATAAACCTTGAAGGAACAACTTCACGTTTACCAACAGAATAAGATCGGAAGAGCACACGTCTGAACTCCAGTCACCGAATACGACATCG
>CALGNM010000247.1 GCA_937958665.1 uncultured bacterium
CGTATTCGGTGACTGGAGTTCAGACGTGTGCTCTTCCGATCTATGATGGCGCCGTTCACCCCGCACATGTCCGAGGAGCTGTGGCAGATGACGGGCCATCAGGGGACCACCTACAAGGCCGAATGGCCCAAGTTCGACCAGCAGATCGCCGCCAACCAGGAGATCACCCTGGTGGTCCAGATAAACGGCAAGCTGCGCGACCGGATCACCGTGCCAGCCGACATCAGTGACGAGGAGCTTAAGAAGACTGCGCTGAACAGCGAAAAGGTGAAAGAACACCTGGTGAATGTGAATGTAAAGAAGGTGGTGGTAATACCTAAAAAGTTGGTTAATATCGTAGCAGGCTAGCACTGGCAGAGAATTAGAAAACCAAGTGTTGACCCATAATAAATATTATGTAAACTATTTGTATTGGTTGTATTGCAAGGCTTTGTAATGATTATTCTCAGCCCTAATATTTTAAAAGACCATTCCCTCCTCGATTCCGGTAACGGCCAAAAGCTGGAGCGTTTTGGCGATTATCTGATATCCCGGCCCGAGCCTCAAGCCATTTGGAATAAACATCTCTCTCCGGCCGAATGGAACAAAGCCCAGGCGGTTTTCATCGAGACCGGCAACTGGCAAAAACGCATCCAACCACCCCAGCCCTGGCTGTTCCGACACAAAGATCTGGCCCTGGAACTTAAATTAACCCCCTATAAGCATACCGGTGTTTTCCCCGAACAGACCGTTAACTGGGATTGGTTCTCGGAATTGATCAATAACAGTTCTAATCAACCTAATGTTCTCAATTTATTTGCCTATACCGGAGGCGCCACGCTGGCGTCGGCATCGGCCGGAGCCAGGGTCTGCCACGTGGATTCATCCAAACCGGCCATAGCTTGGGCCAAACGCAATCAAGAACTAAGTAAGTTAACCGACAAACCGGTCAGATGGATCGTGGACGATTGCCTTAAATTCGCCGAACGCGAAGTCAAACGCGGCATTAAATACGATGCCATCATCATGGATCCGCCGGCTTTTGGCCGTGATGCTTCAGGTAAAACCTTCAAACTTGACCGGGATTTGCCAAGACTTTTGAATTTATGCACTAAGCTATTATCTAACAAGCCTTTATTTTTCCTGATAAATGCCTATAATGTGGCGCATTCCCCCCAGACTTTAAAGAACCTGCTGGGCGAATTTCTGCCGACAAAAAGGATCGAGTGCGGAGAGCTTCATTTAAAACAATCCGATAATGATATCTCTTTGCCGTGCAGTATATATGCAAGATATAGTTAAACTATTGGTTTATTTTAACGAAAAAGCCCGAACTTAATAAGTCCGGGCTTTTATATTGATTCGTAATAATTTTAGAATACGTAGGTTATAATAAGTTTTGTGCTTATGCCATTAAGCTCCATTGGCAAGGGCAGAACCTGGTCCTTATCATGGTCGTAGTATTCGAGGATGTCGTTGACATGGTCCGGGTCGTGGGAGGATTTGATGGTCAGACGATCGACCTCTCCCATTCGGTACCCAACCTCGGTACTGATGTTGATCTTGGGCAGGACTACCAGGTCTAATCCACCGAACAGCCCGAAAGTGCTGGTGGAGCCCTCGGAATTCCAATAGTGGCTCCACTGGTTGATCCTGGTCTCGCTGATGTCCAGATTGGCCTGGACATTGCCCACCGAGGCACCCGCCTTGCCTTTGAGTACCATGGGCACTATGGGCATTGAGTACTGAACGAAGAAATCCAGCGGCATCAGTTTAACCTTGACTGTATTCTGGTCCAGTTGGTCGTCGTTCCACTCCTTGGTCTGGCTCCAATAGCCCAGGTCGATGCCCCCGCCCAGCCCCAACGGCAGTCCCAGCATGAGCCGGCCCCCGAACTGCAGGGCCGAGCCGATGCCGGTCTGGTGGTCATAGAGCAGAACCTTCTCGTTCAAGGTCTTAAGTGACGGCTTGTAGGACCCCAGAAAGCCTCCGGCCGAGATTTCCAGCCCGGGAAGGGCTAGGGCGTTGGCCGCCAACAGGCAGGTTGCGGCCGCCAGGGTGAACAGTCGTTTCATCAGAAAACTCCCTTGATAATTGTGTGCATTTGAAATTTTATCTTATTATCACCAGTCGGAGTAAACTCAAAAGATTGATACCCACCAGTTTTCCCGATGTAAACTCATCTTTTCCGCTTCAGTGAAAATGGAATATCTGTTACTCCATCATGCTGGGAATGGCATTCTCCCATGCCTGGCGGGCCTCGGCCAATGGGAGGTCAACCAGTCCCTTGATTACAAGCCGGCTACCGCCGACCGCCCCCAGTCTCAAAATGGCGACTTCCCGCTGCTTAGCCAAGTCCTCAAACTTCTCGGCATCATCGGCCCTGATAGACAGGACAATCCGGCCCTGGTTCTCGGCGAACAGCTTGAAATCCGGCCGGCCGGGAAGTTCCTTCAAATCGGCCGTCAAACCCAAATCACCGAGGCCGTCTGGTGAGCAGAAACAGCATTCGGCCAAGGCGACTGCCAGGCCCCCCTCCGAACAGTCGTGGGCCGAGCGGACCAGGCCGGAGCGGATGGCATCCCGGAGGAAGCCATGCAATTTAGCCTCGGCTGCCAGGTCGATGGCCGGGGCATTTCCGTCCACCTTGCCATGGACCGCTTTGAGATACTCGGAACCACCGATATCAGGGGGTGAGATGGCATCACCGGCCAGCAGTATGATGTCCCCCTCCTGCTTGAACCACTGGGTGGTGATATGGGCCAAGTCCTCGATCAGCCCCACCATGCCCACCAGCGGAGTTGGATAGACACTGTGGGTCAGGCTCTCGTTATAAGATCGGAAGAGCGTCGTGTAGGGAAAGAGTGTAGATCTCGGTGGTC
>CALGNM010000248.1 GCA_937958665.1 uncultured bacterium
TTCTCTTTGGCGATTCGGAGCACGGCTTCCATGCCGGCGCCGGCTTCCAGATACCACGAACCTTTGGGATTCAGACCGGCCGCCGCCCACAGCCGCTGTTCCTTCTTATGGGTGCCTGACTGGTCGGCCCGTGAGACAAAGGCGGCCTGGGTCGATTCGATCTTTTTCAGAGCTTCGGCTACCGAGGTCATACCCTTGATGCCGGCCGGATCGTCCGTCGGGCCCACCAGGACGAAATCGTTGTACATCAGGTATTTTCTTTCCACAAAGAATCCCTGTTTGACCACCTGTTCCTCGGCCACCGGATCGTGAACCAGCACCACATCGGCGTTGCCGTCCTTGCCGTAGCGGATGGCGGCTCCGGTGCCCACCGAGATCACCTGTACCTTGCAGTTGTTCTCCTTTTCGAACACCGGCACCAGGAAATCCAGCAGGCCCGAATCCATGGTGCTGGTGGTGGTGGCCAGGGCCAGCTTGGATTTGCCCTTGGCCTGGGCCATGGGGGCCAGCAGGGAAAGGACCAGCAGCAGTGACAGGGATAACGTCGCAACCCTCTTCATCTCTTCTCCTAAATGTGTTGTTGATTTATATTATTGAATAAGAATAGCCTGCCCGGAGAAAAGGCAGGCTACTTTCCGGATTATACAATAATCCCGGATGTCAACCTCTCCTTTCCAAACACGGGAGGCAAAGCCGTTTCCAGCCTTGCCCTTGTCCGCCCTGCCGGGCGAAACCGTCCCATTATCCATGGTTCGAAGACTTTAGAATAAAGGGATCGGAGGATCAATTATTGGTTATTATACCAGATTTTTTATTTTCTGTCAAACATCACTGTTTCCGGTTGACCATGGTCACCGCCGCCTGGTCGGTGGGCATGATGATGATGTTCTCGATGTTGACGTGGGCCGGCCGGGAACAGGCCCAGACCACCGCCTCGGCGATGTCCTCCGGCCTTAGGGGCGTCATCCCCTGGTAGACCTTGTCCGCCCGCTGCTGGTCGCCGTGGAACCGGACCACCGAGAACTCGGTCTCGGCGAAGCCAGGATCCACTGAGGTCACCCGGATGCTGGTGCCGAAGGCGTCCATCCGCATGGCCTTGTTCAGGGCCTTTACCGCGTGCTTGGTGGCGTTGTAAACGTTGCCGGCCGGATAGACCTCGTGCCCTGCAATGGACCCGATGTTGACGATGTGGCCGGAGTTCCTCTTCACCATGCCCGGCATCACCGCCCGGGTGACATAGAGCAGGCCCTTGACGTTGGTGTCTATCATTTCGTCCCAATAGCATACATCAGCCTGGTGGATCTTATCCAGCCCCCGGGCCAGTCCGGCGTTGTTGATTAGAATATCTATGCTTGACCATTCCGCCGGCAGTCCGGTGACCGCCTTATGCACGTCCATCTGGTTACGCACATCAAGGGTCATCAGGTAGACCTTGGCTTGGTGTTCCTTTTCCAGCCTGGCTTTCAGCTCCTCCAGCCGATCCCGGCGTCTGGCAACTAATATAAGTTTGGCGCCCTGTTTGGCAAATTCGACCGCAGAGGCCCGGCCTATTCCACTGGAGGCTCCGGTGATAAATGCCGTGGTATTTTCAAAATAGTGCATTATTTTATCCTGCCTATATTGTGTATTTTATTAACTGAATTGCTTCAGGTTTTCGGTCAGAGATGGAGATGCACCCCTTCAGACGCTTGGCCGTTTCCTTCCCTTTTCCCTCATCATTGCAGAATATCTTGACCATCGCCTCCCCAGCCTTGACTTGCTCCCCCAGCTTCTTTTCAAATATGAATCCCGCCGCCGGATCGATCACATCATCCATCTTCAGCCGTCCACAGCCCAGAAAAACCCCGGCCATTCCCACCTCGCGGTTGTCCATGGAGTGAATGTATCCTGCCTTCTCTGACTTGGTTTCGATGACAAAATTGGCCTGTGGAAGTACTTTCTTACAATCATCGGCCACTTTGACCTCTCCCCCGTGGGCCGCCACCATCTCCCTGAATTTCTCCAGCCCCTGGCCGGAGGAAACTATCTGCTGAAGTATCCTCTTTCCGGATTCCGCGTCATTGGCCCTTTCTCCCATCACCAGCATTTCGGCCCCCAAGGCGTAAGTAACCTCCATCAGGTCGTCCGGTCCGTTGCCCTTAAGGCATTCCACGCATTCCTCGATCTCCAGGGCATTGCCCACTGCCCGGCCCAGCGGTTGGTTCATGTCGGTGATCAGGGCCTTCATCTTTCTGCCCATGCCCTGCCCGATGGCGATCATCGTTTTGGTGAGGGCCAGGGCATCATCCTGTTCCTGCATAAATGCCCCGCTGCCGGTCTTGACATCCAGCACCAGCCCGTCAGCCCCCTCGGCCAGTTTTTTGGACATGATCGATGCGGCAATCAGAGGGATGCAATCGACCGTGGCGGTAACATCACGCAGGGCGTACAGTTTTTTGTCGGCTGGGGCCAGATCGGCTGTCTGTCCCATCATAGCCAGGCCTATCCGAGCCAGGTTATGTTTGAATTCGGCATAGCTTAGATTGGTGCGAAAACCTGGTATCGATTCCAACTTGTCGAGGGTGCCTCCAGTATGCCCCAGTCCGCGTCCGCTGACCATCGGCACCGGCACTCCGGCCGCCGCCACCATCGGTGCCAGGATTATCGAGACCTTGTCCCCCACCCCGCCGGTGGAGTGCTTGTCCACCTTGATGCCGGGAATATCCGACAGGTCAAATACTTCCCCTGATTTCATCATGGCCATGGCCAGTTCGGTGGTCTCCTGCGGGGCCATGCCTTTCAGGAATATGGCCATTAAAAGGGCCGCCGCCTGATAATCGGGGATGCTGCCTGAAGTGTAATTGGCAATGAACCAGTCGAGTTCCTCCCCGGTCAGTTTAGCCCCATTGCGTTTCTTATAGATTATCTCGTAAGGGGTCATACACCTTCTGCTAATTGATAATTAATTCTTTAAAATGAATGTCACCAGGAATGGCACCAATATGGTCAGCACCACCCCGCTAAAAACAGATATGATGGCATATTCCTTCCCGGCGAACTTGGTGATGATGGGCAGAGTGGTATCCATGGCTGTGGCTCCGCCAGAAGCAATGGGTGCCAGTTTCCCGAAATACCTGACCAGCAGAGGGGTGCCTAATAGCGTGATAACCTCCCGGCAAATATTCGATATCAGGGCCACCACACCCAGTGTTTTACCGCTGATCTGCCCAATGAAAATACTGGATAGGCTGTAATAACCGAAACCAGCCCCCACAGCCAGCGATTCCTTTAGGCTGATTTCCCTCAGGGGCAGAGAAACTACAGCCGCCCCAGCCAGCGTACCTGCCACAACAACAAGCGGGACCATGACTATCTTCAGTCGAGCGTTCTTCAATATTCCCCAGGCCTTCTTATCAGCCCCAACTGAGACCCCCACCAGGAACATCAGCAGATAAAGGGCGTACGGGCTGAGATCGTTTTTTAATATGTAAGGCGGAATCATCGAGAACAAGCCTAAAAGTGTCCCGGCCACAAAGAAACCTAAGATAATAAGCGAATTCTTCATTTTCTGGCTTCAAAGAAATATTTATATACCACACACGAAAGACTCACGCTGCCGGCTACGGCTCCCAATGCCAGGGCCAGAGCTTTCAAGCCCAAGCTCCCCAGGTTGGCCATGATCTGCTGATTGCCTCCCACCGATACGCCCAACAGGAACAGCAGAAGATATATGGCCAGATTGACGGCCCGGTCGTTCCACCTCACCAATTTGGGCTTGTTGCGGGCCAATAAGCCTGCCAATATTCCCATCAACATGATTATTAAAACAGTGAACATTTGCTTAGTGCCTTGATTTACGATTTGACGGCAAACAAAAAAAGGCTCCGGCTTCAAGCCGGAGCTTCTGATTTTATTCGTGTACTGCCTTGAAGGTACCCTGATTCCATCCCAAAATATTAACCCAGGTGCCGGTATCCTCCAAACCGTTGATGGTGCATTTTTGGATCATACCCTCAAAAACCTCTATCCGCCCCTTCCTTCCGTCAGCGTGCTGAAGATCGACGAAACCCGACCAAACGCCTATCGAGAACATGTCGATCAGGCTGAATATGGAGATAATGGCCAGGTCCCCCTCGAATTTCTTGGCTTTTTTGGCGAACAGCTTAATGGCCTCATTGGACTGCCTTAGCCTGACATTGACCGCCTTGAACAGTTCCTCCTTGTTGACCGGCTTGGTCAGGTACTTTTGGGCTCCGATGGAATACCCGTAGATCTTATTTTCCTCACCCGACTTGGCGGTGAGGAATATGAACGGGATGGAACGATACCGGGGGTCGGACTTAAGCTGCCGGCAGAATTCATAGCCATCCATCACCGGCATCATGATGTCGGACACTATCAGGTCCGGCTTCTCTGCCAGAGCTTTTCCCAACCCATCCTGGCCATCCTTGGCGGTAATGACCTCGTAGCCCTCCTTCTTCAGCTCGTACGCCAGAATGCGAGCAATGTTGGGCTCGTCGTCCACCACTAATATTTTGTAAACCCTCATATTCCAAATATAATATAATTATCAGTTATTGTCAAGGAAAGACATCCCGGCGTCCTCAGTGGAGGGAGGAGAAAACCTCCATCACCTTGGCCGGCGTGCCGGCACTTTTGAGTTCCTGGCGCACCTCCTCGTTCCCCATCGCCTTCCCAATGAGCTTTAGCACCGTCAGATAGCCCTGGATGTTCTCTCCGGCCGAAATCATCAGCACAAATTTGACCGGTTCCCCATCGTCGCACACATACCCTGGAATCGGCTTCTTAAGCGATATGTAGATTACCACCACCTCGTCAGTAGCCGAAGCGGAGCGCGAATGGGGTATGGCCACCCCATGCCCCAGAGTGGTGGGGGAGTCCTGCTCCCGGTGCCAGAGGTTCTCCAGAAATGCCTCCCGGTCATATACATATCCCCCCTCCACCGCCTGGTCGGCGGCCAGCGAGAACAGCTCCCTCTTGTCATCGGCTTCCGCGTCGAAGATCATCAAGTCGCTTTTCAGGTAATCGGCCAGGCTGGGAGGCCGATTTTCAGCCAAAGACAGGGCGTAATCGATGGCTCGGTCCAGATCATCGGGGAAGCTGTCCGCCCCCACATTCTGGATTATCTCCAGTTCGTGCAGAATCTTCCGGACATTGGGACGCATCCCGGAGATCAATACCGCCTTCTTCTTGGCCTTCATCTTTTGGATTATATTCTGCACCGCCTGGGCCCCCGAAGCATCGATTATCGACACTCCCTGCATATCAATGATCAGTATATTGGGCATGGCACTGGAGATCCCCCGGGTAAAGTTGCGAACCGCCCCGAAGAACAGCGGCCCCTCGATGCCCAGGATCGATATCCTGTTCCGTTGCAGGGCGGCCCTGGTGTCCTCGGAGATTGCCGATAGATTTTTCTCCAATGATGGGATGATCCCCAACCTGCTAACCCGGTTAATAAACAGGAAGGTGGCCATCAACATCCCGATCAGGACCGCCGATATCAGGTCGGCGAACACCGTTACCAGCAGGGTGACTATGAACACCAAGGAGTCGGCCAAAGGGGTCTTGGGCAGCATCTTGATTGGCTCCCATTCGAACATCCCGATGGCCGCCATCATCAGAACGCCGCTCAGGGCGGCCAGGGGGATCCGGGCCGCTACCGGCGCCAGGGTCAGCACCACCACCACCAGCACCAGTCCGCAGATCACCCCCGATAGCTTGGTCCTGCCGCCCGACTTGATGTTGATCATGGTCCGGACAATGGCCCCGGTTCCAGCGATCCCTCCGAATAGGGCCGCCACTGAATTGCCGATCCCCTGGCCCACCAGCTCCCGGTTGCTGTTGTGTTCCTTGTTGGTCACCGTATCTGCCACCAGGCTGGCCAGCAGGGTCTCCAGATAGCCCAGCATCGCGATGGCAAAGCCGGCCGGGATGGCCCGGTGCCAGCTGTCCCAGCTGGCTTTGGGCCATTCCGGCATTTTCAGGGCATTGGGGATCTTGCCCACCAAGTCTATCCCCTGGGACTTCGCAAACGACAGGGCTCCCCAGTCAAAGCTGTATTTGAAAGGCCCGTATTTGTCGGCCAGCCAAAATGTGGCCAACGAACCCACCAACAGTCCGATGAACAGCTTGGGCAGGGAGCGGTTGACCATCGGGATAAGGATAATTACCGCTATGGTAACCAACCCCACCAATGGGGCCTTGGAAAAGCTCTTTACCTGTTGGCTGAAGATGAGTATCGCTATCCCGTTGGTGAAGCCGGAAATCACCGGATGGGGAATAAAGCTGACGAATTTACCCAGTTTGAAAAGTCCCATTGCTATCTGGATGACCCCGGCGATCAGGCAGGCCAGCAACACGGCATTGATATCCTGAAACTGGACGAATATCTGTGTCAGAATGACCGTCATCCCTCCGGTAGGCCCGGTGATCTGCTGAGGGGTCCCTCCAAACAGGGAGGCAAAGATGCCGGTAAAAATTGCCCCGTAAATCCCGGCCACCGCTCCCCGAGGATCCCCATTAGATCGGAAGAGCGTCGTGTAGGGAAAGAGTGTAGATCTCGGTGGT
>CALGNM010000249.1 GCA_937958665.1 uncultured bacterium
CCACCGAGATCTACACTCTTTCCCTACACGACGCTCTTCCGATCTCCGGTGCCTTGATGGGCACCCCGGCATCCATCAGCGACAGGGAGGCTCCGCACACCGAGGCCATCGATGACGACCCGTTGGACTCCAGAATGTCGGATACCACCCGCACGGTATAGGGGAAACGCTCCTCGGCCGGGATCATCGGCTGAACCGCCCGCTCGGCCAGGGCCCCGTGCCCGATCTCCCTCCGGCCCGGGCCGCGGATGGGCTTGACCTCGCCCACCGAGAAGGGCGGGAAGTTGTAGTGCAGCATGTAGCTCTTGGTGTATTCCCCCTCCAGGTCCTCGATCAGCTGCTCGTCCTTGCCGGTGCCCAGGGTGGTCACCGCCAGGCTCTGGGTCTCCCCCCGGGTGAACAGGGCCGAGCCGTGGGTGCGGGGCAGGACCCCCACCTCGCAGGTGATGGGACGGATGTCGGTCAGCCCCCGGCCGTCGGCCCGTTTTCCCTCCTTGATGATCCTCTCCCGCAGATCCTCGCTCTGGATCTCCTCGACCATGGCCTTGATGGCTTTGCCGGTATCGGGGAATTCCTCCTTGAGGGCCTCCTGGGCCTCGGCGGTCAGCCGCTTGATGGCCTCCTGGCGGACCTCCTTTTGGGGCAGGACGTTGGCTGCCCGGATCTTGTCCAGAGTCATGGCCCGGACCTTATCCACCAACGCCTCGTTCCGCTCGGCCGGGGCAATGGTCCGCTTGGGCTTGCCGCACTGGCTGACCAGCTGGTCCTGCATGGCCACGATCTGCTTGATGTAGCCGTGGCCGAATTCGATGGCGGCCACGATCTGGTCCTCGGACACCTCCCGGGCCCCGGCCTCCACCATGGTGATGGAATCGCGGCTGCCGGCGATGACGATGTCCAGGCGGCTCTCCTCCAGCTGGGGGAAGGTGGGGTTGATGACGTACTGACCGTCAATCAGGCCAACCCGGACCGCGGCGATCGGCCCGTTGAAGGGGATGTCGGAGATGGACAGGGCGGCCGAGGCCCCGATCATGCCCAAAATGTCGGAATCGTTCTCCTGGTCGGCCGACAATATCAGGGCCACGATCTGGACCTCGTTCCGGAAACCATCCGGGAACAGGGGCCTGATGGGGCGGTCGATTAGGCGGGCCGATAATATCTCCTTATCCCGGGGCTTGCCCTCCCGCTTGAAGAACCCGCCCGGAATCCGCCCGGCGGCATAGGCCTGTTCCCGGTATTCCACGGTCAGGGGGAAGAAGTCGATCCCCTCCCTGGGCTCGTCGGCCCCCACCGCCGTCACCAGCACCACGGTGTCGCCGTAGCGCACCAGCACCGCGCCGTCGGCCTGCTTGGCCATCCGGCCGGTCTCAATTGAAAGTTTGCGTCCGCCGATCTCCAGTTCCTGTGTGTGTGCCATTCTTTCCTTCCCGCCCCGCGCCTGCGCGGAGCCTTCCCCGCTTCAGGCGGGGGAAATGTTGTGGTTGGCCGTCCGGTTTTACACCAAATCAGGGGCGATTTGATTATCGCCCCTGATCTTACTATAGGATCCGGACCGTTATTTCCTAAGGTCGAGTTTTTCCACTATGGCCCGGTAGCGGTCCATGTGGCGCTTGGACAGGTAGTTCAGCAGCCGGCGCCGCTGGCCCACCATCTTCAGCAGGCCCCTCCGGCAGGCATGGTCCTTCTTGTGGCTCTGCAGATGCTCGGTCAGGTGGTTGATCCGCTCGGTCAAGAGCGCCACCTGGACCTCGGGGCTGCCGGTATCGCCCTGATGTTTCTGATGCTTGGCGATCAGTTCCTGCTTCTTTTCGATGTTGAGTGGCATTTTACCTCCAGTAGTTTAAATGACGCCATCCCCCGCGAAGCGGTGCAGGAGAGGCCGGATTATTGTTGATAATTATAATCCATAATGCTTCGGATGTCAATAGGTTGGCCCGGCCGACATCCTATTTCGACCACAGCAAGGGGCCGATCTGGCATTGCCGGCAAACTGAAGGCGCCCCCTTTTCAGGGGGCGCCCAGTAGCTAAGACAACACTTTACCTGATTAGTGTTATCTTCTTGGTTGCCTTGTAGTTGCCAGCCTCCAGCGAGTAGAAGTAAATGCCGTTGGAGAGGGCCTGTCCGTTGTCTCCGTGGCCGTTCCAGCTGGCGCTGTAGAAGCCGGGCGCCTTGACCTCGTCCACCAGGGTCCTGACCAGCTGTCCGGTGATGTTGTAGACCTTGAGGCTGACCTTGGAGGCCACCGGGAGCTGGTACCTGATCTGGGCCTGGCCCGAGAACGGGTTGGGCATGGGGGCCGCCAGGTCGAAGGAGGCCGGCCCCAGGGTCCTGACCTCGATCGGGCCGTAGGTGATCCGCTCGTCGCTGGTGGAGACCTCGGTCAGCTGGTAGTAGTAGGTCTGCTGGGGCGCCACCGAGCCGTCGAAGTGCGAGTATTCGGTCGGCTGGTTGGTGGTGCCCTGGGCCGCCTTCTGGGCCACCGTGGTGAACGGGCCCATGGCCGAGGTGCTCCGGCCAATCTCCCAGACCTTGGAGTTCATCTCGGACTGGGTGGCCCACTTCAGGGTGACGCCCTGGGCCGAGACCAGGTGGTTGAAGTAGGATAGCGAGACCGCCCCCGGGGTGCTGATGCCGGTGAGCACGGTGATGGTGCTGCTGGACCAGACTCCCCAGTTGTTCGGGCTCTTGGAGGCCGAGTTGTCCTGGGCCCTCAGCCAGACGGTGTAGGTGCCGGCCGGCCAGCCGGCGGTGGACATCCCGCCGTAGGCGTTCTCCAACACGCTGCCCCAGGAACCGTCGGTGGGCTGCAGCAGGGATACATAGGAACTGGCGCCCACCCTTACCGAGCACTTGACCGCCGCGATGCCGGACAGGCCGGTGGTGGAGTCGGAGGCGGTGCAGTTGACGATGAAGCCGTTGCCGGACTGGTTGCCCACCGGGTTGCGGGCGAAGCTGATGGTGCCGGGCAGGATCACCGGCCCGGTATAATCTCCGCCGGTACGGTTGATGGTGAAGTTGCCCACCGTGTCAAAGCCGCTCATGGCCGGATACAGCCCCTTGTCGATCACCCTCACCCGCACCTGGTACTTGGTGCCGTTCTCCAGCGAGCTGACGTCCCAGTTGTAGGGGGAGACCGCGGTGGTGCTCTTCTGGAGAAGGTTCCAGCTGGCCCCCTCGTTGTTGGAGTATTCGATCCAGGTGGTGTCGATGGTGGCCCCGCCCTTGGCGTAGATCGGAAGAGCGTCGTGTAGGGAAAGAGTGTAGATCTCGGTGGTC
>CALGNM010000250.1 GCA_937958665.1 uncultured bacterium
CGTAGGGCAGGCCCCGGTAGAAATAATTGGCGGTATCCTGCTCCGACTGGGCCGGGGAGGCCGAGATCAGAAGGCCCGACACCAGGAACAGCACTGCCCGGCGGCCGACCGCCGCCAACGGCTGGAGTGGAGAACGGATGGGGTTCACATCTCCTTCTTCAGGTACTGGCCGGTGTAGGACCTGGCGCAGGCGGCCACCTGCTCCGGGGTCCCCTGGACCACGATGGTGCCGCCCTGGTCGCCGCCCTCCGGCCCCAGGTCGATTATCCAGTCGGCCGATTTGATCACGTCCAGGTTGTGCTCTATCACGATGACGGTGTTGCCCCTGTCGGCCAGCCGCTGCAAAACCGCCAGCAGCATCTTGACATCCTCGAAATGGAGGCCGGTGGTGGGCTCATCCAGTATGTAGAGGGTCTTGCCGGTGGCGATCTTGGAGAGCTCGGCGGCCAGCTTGACCCGCTGGGCCTCGCCGCCCGACAGGGTGGTGGCCGACTGGCCCAGGTGGATGTATCCCAGCCCGACGTCGGCCAGGGTCTCCAGCTTGCGGTGGATCTTGGGAATGGCCTGGAAGAAATCCATGGCCTCCAGCACCGTCATCTCCAGCACCTGGGAGATATTCATGCCCTTGTAGGCCACCTCCAGGGTCTCCCGGTTATAACGCTTGCCCTTGCAGACCTCGCAGGGGACGTAGACATCGGGCAGGAAGTGCATCTCGATCTTGACGATGCCGTCCCCCTCGCAGGCCTCGCATCGCCCTCCTTTGACATTGAACGAGAAGCGGCCCACCTTGTAGCCTCTCAGCTTGGATTCCTGGGTCAGGGCGAACAGCTCCCGGAGATAGGTGAACAGGCCGGTATAGGTGGCCGGGTTGGAACGGGGGGTGCGCCCGATGGGGGACTGGTCGATGTTGATCACCTTGTCCAGATGATGGACCCCGTCTATCTTCCGGTGCCGGCCGGGCTGGGTGCGGGAGCGGGTGAACTTTTGGGCCAGGGCCCGGTAGAGGATGTCGTTGACCAGGGTGCTCTTGCCGGACCCGGAGACCCCGGTGACGCAAATCATCTTGCCCAGGGGGAACTCCACCTCCAGATCCTTCAGGTTGTTCTCGGCCGCTCCCCGCACCACCAGGCTCAATCCGCTGCCCTTGCGCCGTCGGGAGGGCTTGGGGATGTGCCGCTTGCCGGCCAGGTACTGGCCGGTCAGGGAGGCTTTGGTCTGCATGATCTTGGACGGAGGGCCCTGGGCCACGATCTCGCCGCCCTGGGCCCCGGCCCCGGGCCCCAGGTCCACTATGTGGTCGGCGGCCAGCATGGTCTCCTTGTCGTGCTCCACCACCAGCACGGTGTTGCCCAGGTCCCGCAGCTTGATCAGGGTGTTCAGCAGCCGGATGTTGTCCCGCTGGTGCAGCCCGATGGACGGCTCGTCCAGCACGTACAGCACTCCGGTCAATGAGGCCCCGATCTGGGTGGCCAGGTGGATCCGCTGGGCCTCGCCTCCGGCCAGCGATTCCGAGGAGCGGTCCAGGGTCAGGTAGTCCAGCCCCACGTCGGCCAGGAAGCCCAGCCGGGCGTTGATCTCCTTGAAGATCTGGCGGCTGATGGTGCGCTCCTTGTCGGAGATCTCCAGGCCGTTGTTGAAGAACTTTCTGGCCTGCTTGACCGACATCCGGGAGACATCGTTGATGTTGTGCCCCAGTATCCGTACCGCCAAACTCTCCGGCTTGAGCCGGGCCCCCTGGCAGGCCGGGCAGGGCAGAATGGACATGTATTTCTCTATCTCGTAGCGGATGTAGTCGGACTCGGTCTCCTTGTAGCGCCGCATCAGGTTGGGGATGGCCCCCTCGAACTTGCGGGAGAACTGGTAGATGTTCCGGTTGTTGTCCGATTCGTAGCGCATCTTGATCTCCCGGTCGGTGCCGAACAGGACCACCTGGCGGGCCTTGGGGGGCAGGCTCTTCCAGGGGGCGTCCAGGGAGAATCCGTAGGCCTGGGACAGGGCCTCCAGCTGGGTGCCTATCCAGTGGCCCATGGGGTCGCCCCAGGCCATCACCGCCCCCTCGCTGATGCTGAGGTCGGGGTTGGGCACCAGGGCCTCGGGGTCGATCTCCATCTTGGTGCCCAGGCCGGAGCAGGCCGGGCAGGCCCCGAAGGGGCTGTTGAAGGAGAACATCCGGGGGGACATCTCGGCGAAGGAGAACTTGCAGTCGGGGCAGGACAGCTTTTCGCTGTACATCTGCTCCTCGGTTTCATCGAAGATCACGTTGACCAGCCCCTCGCCCAGCTTGAGGGCGATCTCCAGGGAGTCGGCCAGGCGCTTCTGCGATTTGGGCCCCAGGGCCAGACGGTCCACCACCGCCTCGATGTGGTGCTTTTTGTTCTTGTCCAATGGCGGCACCGCCTCCACCTCGTGCAGCTTGCCGTCCAGACGCACCCGGACGAATCCCTCCCGGCGCAGCTTGTCAAAGATTTCCCGGTACTCGCCCTTGCGGCCCCGCACCAGCGGGGCCAGCAGCTGGATCTTGGTCCCCTCGGGGCGGGCCATCAGGTCGTCGGTGATCTGCTGGACGGTCTGGGAGGCGATGGGGCGGTTGCAGTGGGGGCAGTGGGGATGGCCGATCCGGGCGAACAGCAATCTGAGATAATCGTGGATCTCGGTGACGGTGCCCACGGTGGAGCGGGGGTTCTTGCTGGCGGCCCGCTGTTCGATGGCAATGGCCGGGGACAGGCCGTCGATGAAGTCGACGTCGGGTTTCTCCATCAGCCCCAGAAACTGGCGGGCGTAGGCCGAGAGGGATTCCACATAGCGGCGCTGGCCCTCGGCATAGATGGTGTCGAAGGCCAGGGAGGATTTCCCGGAGCCGGATAGGCCGGTGATGACCACCAGCTTGTCCCGGGGGATCTCCAGGCTGATGTCCTTGAGGTTGTGCTCCCGGGCGCCTTTTATTATCAGTTTGTCGCGCATAAACTTATTAAATAACCAATATAAAAATCATTGGTGATTGTAAACGGTTTGGACCAATGATATCATTGGTCTATGAGTCTAAAAG
>CALGNM010000251.1 GCA_937958665.1 uncultured bacterium
ATCGTATTCGGTGACTGGAGTTCAGACGTGTGCTCTTCCGATCTTGGCCCCGGCCGCCACTTCAAATCCCACCTTCTCGTTGGTGGCCAATTCGGCATAAACCTCCTGGTATTTGGCCAGGTTCTCCAGGATTTCGGTGGAGGGCGTGCCCGGATAGGCCGACACCACATTGACCCCGGCCTCCCAGGCCCCCCGGGCCACCGCCTCGTTTCCGGAAAGGAACATCTTCATATAGTCTCCGCAAATTGCTTGTGCTTTTATTCTTGCCCCTAAAATTGCAGCCCAGGCTTAAAAAACCTGGGCTGCAGCAGTCCTAGCCCTCCAAGGCCTTGGCTATCAATCTGACCGCCCAGTCCACTTCCTTCTTGGTGATCACCAGCGGCGGGGCGAAGCGGATGGTCTGCTCATGGGTGTCCTTGGCCAGCATTCCCATCTCCTTCATGCGCAAACAATAGGGTCGGGCCTTGCCGGCCGATTTGTGGAGCTCCATTCCGGTCAGCAATCCCTTGCCGCGGATCTCCTTAATCTTGTTGGTCTTGATCTTGCCCAGCTGGGCCCGGAAATAATCTCCCAGTTCCCGGGCCTTGAGGTCCAGTTTCTCCCGGGCCAGGACATCCAGGGCCGCGGTGCCCACTGCGCAGGCCAGGGGGTTGCCCCCGAAGGTGCTGCCGTGCTGCCCCGGCTTGATGACCTTCATGATTTTCCAGGAGCTCAGTACCGCCGAGACCGGATAGACCCCGCCGCCCAGAGCCTTGCCCACGATCATGATGTCGGGCTTGGCGTTCTCGTGCTGCCAGCAGAACCACTTTCCGGTGCGGCAGAATCCGGTCTGCACCTCGTCGGCGATGAACAGCACGTTATGTTTTCGGCAGATGGCCTTGACCTTGGTCAGATACCCCTTGGCCGGCACCTTGACCCCGGCCTCGCCCTGGATGGGTTCGACCAGGAATCCCACCGTGTTCTTGGTGATGGCCTTCTCCAGGGCCTTGGTATCATCGTAGGGAATGACCTTGAACCCCGGGGTGGCCGGCCCGAATCCGGTATAGGCATCGGGATCGGTGGAGAAACCGACGATGGTGGTGGTGCGGCCATGAAAATTCTCGGAGCAGACGATTATCTCGGCCTTGTTGGCCGGCACCTTCTTGACCTCATAGCCCCACTTGCGGGCCAGCTTGATGGCCGTCTCCACCGCCTCGGCCCCGGTGTTCATGGGCAGGGCCGCCTCCATCTGGGCCACCTTGCACAGCTTCTGCAGGAAGGGCCCCAGCCGGTCGTTATGGAAGGCCCGGCTGGTCAGTGTCACCCGCTCCATCTGGTCCTTCACCGCCTTCAGCACCGCCGGGTGCCGGTGCCCCTGGTTGACCGCCGAATAGGCGGACAGCATATCCAAATATTTCTTGCCTTCAACGTCCCACACCCAGATGCCCTGGGCCTTGGATATCACCACCGGCAGGGGGTGGTAATTGTGAGCCCCGTATTTCTCGGTGATTTTAATCAGTTCCTTGCTGCTGGCCATAATGCCTCCTTGTGACTGTATTTATTGTTTGGATTGCCGTCCACCGCCGGGACCTGGCACAAGGGCAGAGTCCGGTTTTATGCGGCCCTCTGCCCCTTTTGGTCGATCCTCTTCCTCAGTAAGCCGCCGGTTATTTGCCCCGGGCCGCCTTTTTAAGCGCTTGATCGAGGATCTCCAGCCCAACCTGGGCCTCCTGTTTGGTGATTATCAACGGGGGACATATCCGCAGGGTGTTGGTGCCGCAGCCCAGCATCAGCAGGCCGCGCTTGAAGGCCTCCTGAATCACCGCCTCCATCAGGTCATGGTCCTTCTCCCGGGTCTTGCGGTCCTTGACCAACTCCACCCCGATCATCAGCCCCTTGCCCCGCACCTGGCCGATGCAGGCATGCCGCTTCTGCATCTTTTTCAGCTCGGCCACCATGTAGTTGCCCACCACGATGGAATTCTTCATCAGGTCCTGTTTGATAACCTCGAAGGTGGCGATGCCGGCCGCGCAGCAGACCGGATTGCCGCTGAAGGTGTTGCCGTGGGAGCCCGGCTTCCAGCTCATCACCTTGGACGAGGCGATAATGGCCCCCATCGGCATGCCCGAGGCGATGCCCTTGGCCACCGTAATGATGTCGGGCCTCACCCCAAAATGCTCAATGGCGAACCATTTTCCGGTCCGGCCCATGCCAGACTGGATCTCATCGTCAATCAGCAGAATGCCATGCTTATCGGCCAGCTTTCGCAGGGCCACCACCGCCTCCTTGGGAGGAACCACATAGCCGCCCTCGCCCTGAATGGGCTCGAACACCATGGCCGCCACCTCCTCGGGAGGGAGGATGGTCTTCAGCACCACCTCCTCGATGTACTTGACGCACTCCTGCTTGCAGCCGGGATAGGTTTTATTGAACACGCAGCGGTAGCAGTTGGGATAGGGAACATGGGTCACCCCCGGCATAGTGGGGAAGAAGCCCTTCTTCTGGGTGGTCTTTGAACCGGTGCAGGAGACCGCCCCCATGGTCCGACCGTGGAAGGCCCCGATGAAGGCGATGAACTGGGGCCGCTTGGTGTAGTAGCGGGCCAGCTTCAGAGCCCCCTCCACCGCTTCGGCTCCCGAATTGCAGAAGAACACCCGGTTGTCCCGGCCGGTGGGCGATATGGAGTTGAGCCGCTCGGCCAGCTCGACCTCCGGAGCGTAGTAGAAATCGGTGCCGGAGTAGTGAATGAACTTTTCGGCCTGCCGCTTGATGGCCTCCACCACCTTGGGGTGGCTGTGGCCGGTGGAGTTGACGGCGATCCCGGCGCAGAAGTCCAGCATGACATTGCCGTCAATATCGGTCATCCACACGCCCTGGGCCTTCTCTATCACCGCCGGATAGGATCGGGTATAGGAGGGAGACAGCGATTTGTGGTCGCGCTCCACCATAGCTTTGGCCCTGGGGCCCGGCAGGGTCCCCTTTATTATCGGTCTCTTGATCGCCGCCATTTCAATTCCCTTTCCCAAATATATAAAATTTAAGATTTTATCCTAAGACATTATATTTTAACAGAATTATCGGGCAGTGTCAACCCACCTTCCCAAGGCGGATCTACGGTTGCCCCGGGATGGTGGCAGCTTCGGGTGGGAAGAATATTTTAGGCCGGGTCTGCTTAAAATTTGCCAGCCGGCCCTTTAGATCGGAAGAGCGTCGTGTAGGGAAAGAGTGTAGATCTCGGTGGT
>CALGNM010000252.1 GCA_937958665.1 uncultured bacterium
GTGGGCGGGGCCGGGGCCCAGACCGAGATCGGGATCAGCATCGTCCGTGCCCTGCGGGGCAAGATCTGCTCGGGCAAGATCCGGGTCAATTTGGTGGCCGGCACCCGGCTGGACACGGCCTCCTATTTCAACCGGGAGCTCAAAACCCTGGGGCTGGACCCCCAGGCCAATTCCGGGGTCAAGGTGATCTACGCCCTGGACAAGCGGGCCTACTTCTCCCAGATTTGCCAGGAACTGCGCACCACCGACATCCTTTGGACCAAGCCCTCCGAGATGTCATTCTACACCGCGCTGGGCCTACCAGTGATCATCGCCCCGCCGGTGGGGGCCCATGAAAAATTCAACCAGCAGTGGCTGGAGCATATCGGCTCCGGCTTCGTCCAAGAGGACCCCCGCTACGTGGATCAGTGGCTGTATTACGTGCTGGAGAGCGGGAAATACGCCGAGGCCGCCTGGCACGGCTTCATGAACGCACCCAGCCTGGGGACCTACAACATCGAGGATGCCTTGTTCGGTCAGGCAGGAGACCAATAGGGATTTCACCTGAATCGCCACCACCGCACAAACAACGAGAAAGACAGCATCCGAAATACGATATGCCTGAAAAGAAGATAAACATAAGCGACGAGGTGACCCGGCAGGGCACCGACAAGGAGTCGCTCAAGAGGTCTTTTCTGGACCACGTGGCTTTCTCGCTGGCCAAGGACCGCTATTCGGCCACCAAGCGGGACTACTACCTGAGCCTGGCTCTGGCCATCCGCGACCGCCTGGTGGAGCGCTGGGTGCGCACCCAGCAGCGCTACTATCAGGTGGATGCCAAGCGGGTCTATTACCTGTCGCTGGAATTTCTGATGGGCCGGAGCTTGGGCAATTCCATCATGAACCTGGAGATGGACTTCGCCTGCCGCAAAGCCATGGAGGAACTGGGTTTCGACCTGGAGGAGATGCTGGAGGTGGAGTGGGACGCCGGGCTGGGCAACGGGGGTCTGGGCCGGCTGGCGGCCTGCTACCTGGACTCCATGGCCTTCCACGCCCTGCCGGCCTACGGCTACGGGATCCGCTACGAATACGGCATTTTCTTTCAGCGCATCCAGGACGGCTATCAAGCCGAGATGCCGGACAACTGGCTGCGCTACCAGAACCCCTGGGAGCTGCCGCGCCCCGAGCACCTCTACCCGGTTAGGTTCTACGGCCGGGTGGAGGTGGGTCAATGGGATGACGGGCGGCCCCGCTTCATCTGGCAGGACGGCGAGGAGGTGATGGCCATGGCCTACGACACCCCGGTGCCGGGCTACGGCAACAACACCGTCAACACCCTCCGTCTGTGGTCGGCCAAGGCCACCCGGGAGTTCGACCTCAGCTACTTTAACAGCGGCGATTACGTCGCAGCGGTGGAGGACAAAAACCAGAAGGAGAACATCACCCGGGTGCTCTATCCCAGCGATAATGTCTATCAGGGCAAGGAGCTCCGGCTTAAGCAGCAGTACTTCTTCGTCTCGGCCACCCTGCAGGACGCCATCCGGCGCTACAAGAAGACCCACCCGGACATGGGCTCCTTTGCCGAAAAGGTGGTCTTCCAGCTCAACGACACCCACCCGGCCATCGCCATTCCCGAGCTGATGCGCCTGCTGATGGACCAAGAGGCCATGGAGTGGCAGGAGGCCTGGGATATCACCAGTCGGGTGTTTGCCTACACCAACCATACGGTGCTGCCGGAGGCCCTGGAGCACTGGCCGGTGAGCATGGTGGAGCGGATGCTGCCGCGACACATGCAGATAATCGACGAGATCAACCGCCGGCTGTTGGACCAGGTCCGGGCCCGTCATCCCGGGGATGAGGCCCGGACGGAGGCCATGTCCATCATCACCGGCGGCCCGGAGCCCCAGGTCCGGATGGCCCACCTGGCCATAGCCGGCAGTTTTTCGGTCAACGGGGTGGCCGAACTGCACAGCCGGATCCTCAAAGAGAAGGTGTTCCCCGAGCTAGACCAGTTTTTTCCGGGGAAGTTCAACAACAAGACCAACGGCATCACCCCCCGGCGCTGGCTGAAGAAATGCAACCCGGAGCTTTCCGATCTGATTACCCGCAAGATCGGGCCGGAATGGATCCAGGACCTTGGCCGGCTAAAGCAGCTGGAGCTCCTGGCCGAGGACTCCCTGTTCCGGGAGAAGTGGAGGGTGATCAAACGGGACAACAAGATCCGGCTGGCCGAGTACATCCGCCTGCGCAACGGACTGGAAGTGAACGTCAACTCCATGTTCGATGTCCAGGTCAAACGCTTCCATGAGTACAAGCGCCAGCTGCTGAACGCACTGGGGCTGATCGCCCGCTACAATCGGATCAAGGCCCAGCCGGACCTGCCGGTGGTGCCCCGCACCGTGATCTTTGGAGGCAAGGCCGCCCCTGGATATTATGCCGCCAAACTGATCATCAAGCTGATCAATTGCCTGGCCGACAAGATCAACCATGACCCGGAGGTGGGCAGCAAGCTGAAGGTGGCCTTTCTGGCCAACTACGGAGTGTCCCTGGCCGAGCTGATCATCCCGGCGGCCGAGCTCTCCCAGCAGATATCAACCGCCGGGATGGAGGCCTCCGGCACCGGCAACATGAAGTTCGCCCTCAACGGGGCCCTGACCATCGGCACCCTGGACGGGGCCAACATCGAGATCATGGAGGAGGTGGGGCGGGACAACATCTTCATCTTCGGCCTGCGGGCCGAGGAGGTGGCCCAACTCCGGGGCGGGGGCTACGATCCCCGGGGCGTCATCCAGTCCAGCCCGGAGCTTAAGCAGGTGATCGACCAGCTGGCCGGAGGCTTCTTCTGCCCCGAGAACCCCGGGCTGTTCCAGCCCCTGGTGGACAGCCTGACCAACGGCGACCACTATCTGCTGATGGCCGATTTCGCCTCCTACCTGGAATGCCAGCAGCAGGTGGACCAGGCCTACCTGGACCCCGACCGCTGGGCCAGGATGTCCATCCTCAACGTGGCCAACATGGGCAAGTTTTCCAGCGACCGTTCCATCAAGGAGTACGCCGACCAGATTTGGAGATCGTCGCCGGTGCCAATCGATTGAGCATAGAAGCACAAACTTTAATTAAATAACGGGGAAAGGGCTGTATGGCTGGGCAGGAGTTGAAATGGGATCTGGGCGACATCATCGCCCGGGGGCAGTTCGATCGGGAGCTTAAGGAGGCCGAAACTGGAATCACCCGGCTGACGGAGCTGACCAGAACCTTGAGCCCCGACATGGGCGAAGCTGAGTTCCGTAAGGTCATCGAATTCCGGGAGGGGCTGATGACCAGGCTATCCCGGTTGGGGGCTTACGGTCGGCTCTGGGAGCGGGCCGACCACAAATCACAGGATGCCGGACTCTACAAGTCCCGGGCCCAGGACTTGGAGCTGAAGTATACCGATGCCTCCCTGCCTTTGGACCATTGGCTGAAGGGTCTGGAGGTGGACGGTCTCAAGAAGCTGGATGACGGAAACGCCCAGCGTCTGTTCGCCAGCCTTCCCGACCTGGAATATATCTTTACCTACAGCCGTTCGGCGGCCCGCCATACCCTGACCCAAGGCGAGGAGAAGATCATCGCCCGCAAGGCGGTTACCGGGAAGCAGGCCCTGGTCGACATCTACGAGCAGATCACCGGCGGGTTTGCCTACCCGTTCCGGCCCCGGGGCGGCCGGTTCCGACAGCTGAAGACCCAGGGGGAGGCCCGCAGCTATTTTTACAGCCCTAAGGCGGCCGAGCGGGAGGCGGCCTACCGGGCGGTGATGGCCCCCTATCAGGAAAACGAGGACAAATTGTTCATCATCTACCGGGCCTTGGTCAAGGACTGGGACAATGATGCCAGGCTGCGGGGGTTCGCCAGCCCCATCGCCATGAGAAATTTCAGCAATCGGGTGCCGGACCAGTCCATCGACACCCTGCTGCAGGCCTGCCAAAAAAACACCGGGCTGTACCAAGAGTTCTTCCGGCACAAGGCTGCCATGATGAGCATCAGAAAGCTTCGGCGCTATGACCTTTACGCCCCGCTTGACAAGCCCAAGGGGAAAATGCCGCTGCCCCAGGCCAAGGAACTGGTGCTGGACATCTTCCGGGAGTTCTCGCCCGGATTCGCCCAAAGGGCCGAATCCATCTTCCGGGCCAACCATGTGGACAGCCATCCCCGGCCGGCCAAGGATAGCGGGGCCTTCTGTTCCGACATCGCTCCTGGGATCACCCCCTACGTTCTACTCAACTATACCGGCAACAGCTCCTCGGTATCGACCCTGGCCCATGAACTGGGACATGGGGTGCACGACCTCTACGCCTCGAAACATTACTTCAGTTCTTCCCACACCACCCTGCCCCTGGCCGAGACCGCCTCCACCATTTCGGAGCTGATGGTGTTCGAGGAGCTGCTGAGGCGGGCGGGTTCGGACCGGGAGCGGCAGGCCATGCTGATGGAGAAGCTGGGCGATTCCTATGCCACGGTTATCAGGCAGGCCTATTTCGTGATATTCGAGCAGGAGGCCCACCGCCGTATTTCCGAAGGCATCAAGGGCGGACAGCTGAGCGATTTATACCTCAAACAGTTGCGCAGCCAGTTGGGATCGGCGGTCGAGGTATCGGATGAATTCCGCAGCGAATGGTCCTACATCCCCCACATCTTCCACACCCCCTTCTACTGCTACGCCTACAACTTTGGGGAACTGCTGGCCCTGGCCCTGTTCGCCCAGATCGGAAGAGCGTCGTGTAGGGAAAGAGTGTAGATCTCGGTGG
>CALGNM010000253.1 GCA_937958665.1 uncultured bacterium
CCACCGAGATCTACACTCTTTCCCTACACGACGCTCTTCCGATCTGCTGCCTGAATTCGGGGACGGGTGAATGGATATTGAACCTTTCCACCAGCTGTTTGAGCAGGGCCGTTAGAACATGGCCTTCCCTTCCCGGCCGGCACCATAGAAAACTTTGGGCGTGCCTGGCCAAATGGTTCCGCTGGCTGTCAAGGACCACCAGCTTGGCGGGAGGCTCTGGCACCGCATGGGTCAGATCCGGAGATACGTAGGGGCGATCGTCCTCCGGCTTGCAGCGGGAGAGCACCCGCTGGCCCAGAATTGGATTGTCCTCCAGCAGGTTGGCCCCCAGCACCACGATCAAATCCGCAGAAGAAAGATCCTGGGAGCGGGCTGGCCGGGGAAATTGATAATAAGCCGAACTCAACCGGGCGGCGCTATCATAATTTCTGGTATCCAGCACCGTTTCCGCAAAATCCTTGACCGCCGCCGCCTCCCGGACAGTAAGCCGGGAGGAGGCGATTACCCCGATGCTGTTTCCCCCATGTTTCTCCTTCACCGCCTTGAGCCTTTTGGCGGCCGCCTCCAACGCCTGGTCCCAGGACGCCGCCACCAGGGATTTACCGCTCCTAGTCAGGGGAGCGCTGATCCGTTTGTCGGAGGCCAGCAACTGATGGCTGGTCCACCCCCGGGCGCAAAGCTGGCCCTGTCCCAGGTAGTGGTTCTGGCTGGCGGTGACCCCCCCGGCCAGGCCATCCTGATCCACCAAATATAGGCCGCAGCCGCAGCCGCAATGCGGACAAATGCTGTAACTATGCTTCATCTATCGACTCTTGTATCTTTTGGTTATGGTCCATCTCGGTTTGGCAAATTCAATAGGGAAGGCCCAGACTGTCGGCCAGGGCCGGAAAACGACTTAAGTCGATATTGCGGCCGTCCTCAAAACGGCTCAGCCCTAGGGATGACAGCAACTTTAAGTCGTCGGGCTTGGCGGAGTCCAGCCCCAGCACCGCTTCTTTGATCTTCTCGTCGGCCTCGCTGTGCCCGCCCTGCAGGGATACCAGCAGCCAATGGGAGACCGGCCGGCCCTCGGCCAGCACCCGGTAAGAACCAGCCAGGCTGTCATTCCACAATTGGCGGGGGATGAAACCGGCCTGTCCCGATCCCCGATCCAAGGCTGGGATCACCCGGTCCAACTGCCCCACCACCAGCACCTTTATGTCTCGTCCTGGGTCGATCCCGGCCTCCAATAGGCTCATGGCCGGAGAGAGAAATCCGTCAGCCAACCGCCGGGAGGCGCAACAGACGGTCCGCCCGCGCAGCTGAGACAGTTGTGCCGGACCATTGAGGGGAGCCACCACTAGCCCGGCGGTCTGAAGCGACCCGTCCGTCCCGCAGCCTACGGCCAACAGCACGGCATCCCGGGTCTTCTTCAGGGTCAGGTAGGTCAGGGCATCGCAGATGGCCATCTGGGCTCCGGAGTTCTCGATGGCCGCCCCGAATCCCGATATTCCCTCGGCCGAGATATACTGAACGTCGTACCCGGTCTCCCGGGACATCCTTTCCAGCAGGGGTATGAATTTCTTGCTCATCACGGTGGTGCTATAGGACGGCAGCACCGCCACCTTAATCGCCTCCTGGCCGAACCTCCCCTGGGGCAGATTGCCGCAGCCGACAAACAACATAAGGCAGCAGAATGAAATTAGAAAAACCATCCCCCCCGGAAACAGAATATTCTGAATTTTTCTGTCCGATTTTATGGTCAGTATCGTCATTTCCACATTCCCTCCCGGATCGGCCCCTCGGCTGATACTTCGGGCTGGACCTTCTTGGGGGCCAAACCCAGGGCTACCGCCACCCCGTAGAGGATGGCCTCGGGGCGGGGAGGGCAGCCCGGGATGTAGTAATTGACCGGGATCACCTTGTCCACCCCGCCGGTGACGTTGTAGGTGTCGAACCACAGGTTGCCGCCGCAGCCGCATGATCCCACCACGATCACCAGTTTGGGGTCGGGGATGGCGTCATAGGCCCGCTTAAGGGACGGCAGGGCCTGGCGGGTGACCGGTCCCGAGACCAGCATGATATCGGCATGGCGGGGGCTGCCGGCCAACTTGATTCCGAACCTCTCGGCGTCATAGTAGGGGGTGATCACATCCACGATCTCGATGTCGCATCCGTTACAGGAGCCGGTGTTGACGTGGTAGATCCACAGCGACTTGGTGAACGCCTTGGCACAGAGTTTTTTCAGAAACATATCTTTGCTCTTGTTAGATTTGCTTGATCTGCCCGAAGCCTATTGGCCGGTCTGAGCCTCCGGATGATGCGGCAGGAACTCTCCGCCCTTGACCCGCCAGACCACATAGGGCGAGGCCTTGATATCCCCCTTCTGGTCGAACTCCAGCTCGCCCATGGCCCCCGAGAACTTCTGGGAATGCAGGACGCTCACCAGGGAATCGCCGCTGGTCAGCCCGGCCATCTCGATGGCCTGCAACAACACCCGGGCGGCGTCATAGGCATAGACCGAATAGGGCCCGATTTCCCCGTAGCGGGCCTTGAAGGCCCCGTAGAACCGGCCGGCCTGCGGCATGTCCTCCACCGCCGGCCCGAAGGTGAAATAGGTGCCCTCGGTGGCGATGCCCCCGGTCTTGAGGAACACCGAGTTGGCGATGGCATCGCCGGCCATGAAAGCTCCCTTCAGCTTGCGCTCCTTCATCTTCCGCACCAGCACCGCCCCCTCGGGATAGCTTCCCCCGAAGTAGACCAGGTCCGGCTGGGAGCTGATCAGGGGGTCAAGGACGGCATCGTAGCCCGGGGCCTGTCCCTCCCGGACCGGCTGCAGCTCGCCCTCGGCTACCAGCTCTATGGCCGGCGGCCCTGACTTGGCCCGGGGGTCGTTCTGGGCGGAGGCAGTCGCCATTATGGCTTTTTTGAACTCTTCGGCCAGCCCCCGACCATAGGTTGTCCCGTCGCTGAAGATGGCCACCTTCCTTAGGTTCAGGTTTTTAATGGCGAAATCGGCCGCCACCTGGCCCTGCTGATCATCGCGCCCACAGGTGCGGAAGACGTTGGCAAAGCCCTGCTCGGTATACTTGGGATTGGTGGAAGAGGGAGATATCTGGGGCAGCATCCGCTGGTTGTATATGCGGCTGCCGGCGATGGAGCAATGGCTGTTGTAGTGCCCCACCACCCCGCAGACACCCTGGTTGGCCAGCTTCTCGGCCACGATGTATGCCTCCCTCTCATCAGCCCGGTCGTCGCCGGCGATGATCACTATCCGCTTGCCCAGCACTCCGCCCTTGGCGTTCCACTCGGACACCGCCAGTTGGACACCGTGCAGCACATCCTGCCCGGCCTTGGCCTGCTCCCCGGTCAGCGGCCCGGCCACGCCGATCCGGATCTGCTCTCCGCCGCCCCCGCACCCGGAGAGCGCCAGCAGGGATCCCGCGGCCAGCAGCCAAGTTGCCCCAAAAAATCTTTTCATCTTACCCCACCTGAATATATATTGAAGTATTTTGTTTTTACTGATCCCCATCACCCGCCGATCAGGATGGCCAGGACGCATTTGGTGGCGCTGTCCAACAATGGGTGAATGACCTGGGGAAACACCCCCAGCACGATGGCCGCCAAGGCCAGCAGGACCATGCCGGCCCACATGGCTGCCGGTACCTCGGTGGCGGTGGTGGCCTCGGCCCCCACCGCATGGACCTCCTTCTCGGACCAGAAGATCTTGTAACCGGCCCGGAAGAAGCAGACCAGGGTGAACAGGCTGGTGATGATGCCGATGACAGCCGCCCACATCAGCTTGGCTTCGCCCACCGCCAGGAACAGGGTGAACTTGGAAACGAACCCGTTGAAGGGCGGCATGCCGGAGATGGCGAATACCGCCACGAAGAAGGCAAAGGCCGTGATCGGCATCCGGAACCGCACCTTGGCCAGCTCAGATATCCTGCGCTTGCCGGCCGAGTAGATGATGGCCCCCACCGACAGGAACAGCAGTCCCTTGACGATGGTGTGGTTCACCAGGTGCATCAGCCCCCCGTAGATCCCCAGGTAGGTGCCCATGCCCAGCCCCTCGATGACATAGGCGATCTGGGCCACCGATGAATAGGCCAGCATCCGCTTGAGGTCGTCCTGGATCATGGCCATCATCATACCCACTATCATGGAAATGGAGCACAGGATGGCGATGAACAGCGGGATGGTGCCGTAATGGGGGGCGAACACCGAGATGGTGCGGGCCAGGGCGTAGGCTCCCACCTTGATGACTATGCCCGATAGCAGGGCCGATACCGGGGCCGGGGCCTCGGCGTGGGCATCCGGCAGCCAGGCATGGAATGGCACCAGTCCGGCCTTGGTGCCGAAGCCCACCACCAGGAAGGCGGCCGCCAGCAATACGATGTTGCTGGGAATCTTGGTGGCGATGGTGCCCAGCTCGGTGAGGAGCAGGACCCGGGACACCGGGAGATAGGGGGTGGCCGCCGAGTACAGCAGCACCGAGCCCAGCAGGGCGAATACCACCCCCACCGTCACCAGCAGCAGATACTTGTAGCCCGCCTCCAGGGCCGGCTTGTTCCAGTGGAAGGTCACCAGAAAGACGGTGGCCAGGGTGGTGAACTCCAGGGAGACGTACAGCATGATGATGTTGTTGGTGGCGCAGGTCCAGTTCATCAGCCCCAGGAACAGCAGGATCTGGCCGTAATAGGTGGTCATGCTGGTGTAGGGATGGGCTTCCTCCACCTCGGTCTTGGCTCCGAAATACTTCATGGAATAGACAACCACGATCACCCCCATGATGCTGGCCGCCAGCTCCATCAGGGTGGACAGGCCGTCCACGTAGAAGTTGTTGCCCCACCAGGTAAGCACCTGTCCGTTCAGCACCCGAACGGTCATGATCACCGAGATCAACAGGGTCAAGAGGATGCCGGCCAAAGCCAGACCCTGCCGGTAGGCCTTGCCGAAACGGCCCAGGGCGAAGATCAGACCCCCGAAGGCCAGCGGCACCATGAACACCAGGAAGGGCAGGATCGAGACCACCGTGGGGTTAAGAGTAACTACCATATCGAAATCCCATCATCTTTTTATTGCAGTTCCCGGAGACAGCATACTCCCTGGGTTTTGGTCACTGGCACTGGGCGGCCATGCTGACCAGCTGCATGCGGGTATCCTTGAGCCGGGAGGTCAGCACCTGCATGATGCCCCTCAGCAGCTTGACCCCCATGGCCGGATCGCGGTTGCAGAGGTCGCAGACCTTCTGCCCCTCAGCCACCAGCACCTTGACTGCGGTCACCGCCCGGGCCGAGGCCGTTCCACCGCTCTGCACCTGGTCGAAGGCATCGGACCATTCGATGATCCGTCCCGGGCTCAGCTCCATGGTCAGCACCAAGCGGTCGGCGCTCTCCGATAGTCGGGTGGCCACCTCCACCGCCACCTTACCCTCCAGCAGGATCATCATCTCCTTGTTGGCCGCCCGCTCCGGGATCATCACCTGGTCGGCCTGGTAGCTTCGCTCCCCGAACAGGGGGGCCAGCTTCTCCAGCTCGGCATCGCTGAACTCGCCGAAGAAGTTCAGTTTCCTGAGCATATCCTTATTGGCCATGTTCGCTCCTTGATAATCTATCGTTTCAGGCTGGAAAGTTTCAGGGTGTCGGCGCTGCCGAAGGCCTTGTAGATGCTCTCGGTCAGGAACAGCAGCATCACCGCGGCCACCACCACGTTGGAGACGATCCCCAAAATGGTGGTCACCGGCAGCTTGGGAACCAGGGTCACCAAGGCCAGGTGGACCCCGTTCTCGATCAGGTGCAAACCGATGATGATCTTGACCGCGTCGCGGTGGACCACCAGCACGTACAGCCCCAGCACGAAGATGGTGAAGGCCAGGGCCAGGGAGGAGCGGGCCGGCTCGATGGTGGCCTCGGCGGTCGGGGCGATGAAGCCCACGTAGGTCCGGATCATCTGGTAGAAGGCGATCAGGAAGATGGACAGGATGATGAACGATACCACGAAGCTGACCAGCGGCTTGACCTCGATGTACTCGGTGTGCTTGATGTGCCACCACAGCAGGGCGGGGATGATCACCACCTTGGTGACGAAGGTCAGGGCCGCCCACCAGTACAGGCTGTAGTTCTGGCTCTGTTCGGCGAAAGCCACGATGATGAAAGAGAGCAACAGGGATTGGACCAGCAGAAACAGGGTCGAGGTCCTCAGGTTCCTGATCTCGGCCGCCCCCACCGATGCGATGAAGTGGCAGGCCATCAAGGTTGTTATCAGTTCGCCCATACTTTGACCTATATGCTAATGGATTTGTTTTTCACTCTCCGGACGACACCGGCCTCTGCAGAGGTTGGCCCGCCCCCTATTTCCGGCCGTCTCCCTCGCCAGGCAATCCCACTTCTCCGTTTCGGAATCCCACCGTCATCATCCGGTCGATGATGGTCTGGGTCTCAAAACAGCGGCCGCAGCGCTGGCAGGTGCCCATGTATACCTCGGCCGTGATATGCAGATCTTTGTGGACATCGTTGGTGGCGGTCTCGAACTCCTGGGTCATGGTGATGGCGCCCTCCGGGCAGACCTCGGCGCAGCGCCCGCAGTAGGTGCAGCGCTCCAGGTAAAAATCCAGCTTTCGGATGGCCTGGCGGTCGGTGACCACTATCAACCGGGAGGGGCAGACGTTGGCGCAGCCGGCGCAGCCGATGCACTTGGAGACATCGATGGTCAGCTTGCCCCGGAAGCCCTCGGCCGGCAGAGCCTCGGGGTTGCGGGCCAGCGGGTAGGGGAAGGTCACCCGCAGGTTCTTGAAGCAGATGATCGCTTCTTTTATCTTTGATAGTATCATATACGGTAGGAGTTATATGGTTTACAATTTACAGTTGTTGTGATCAGCTGGTTTTGTATTTTATTCCCTTGATTTCCGTATTTCCCAAATATTTTATCAGACTGAATATCAAACGATTAACTTCCTCTGCCAAGGAAAATGTTTTATTGAATGCATCTTTGGTAACGTAGTTTTGGTCCAATGCGATATACAATTGGCTTTTGACCTCGCCTGTGGAGCCTTTGGCTATCGATAGAAATTGGATGAATTCTTTTCTGCCGCCCCTATCAAACCCTTCTGCAATGTTGGACATCAAGGAAACAGCGGCTCTTCTTATTTGATCGCGCAGTCCAAAATCCTTTGAAAAATTTCCTTCCTTAGTGATCTCGTAAACCAACTTTGTCAACTCGGGCGCTTTTTGTCAAGCGTTAATGTCCTCAAACTTTCTGAACGTACCCATACAAACCTCATTGCGTTAATCAAACAAACTTTTCAACTGTAAATTGTAAACTATCCGTTTAATATCAGGCTCCCACCAGAGCGAACACCAGCCCCACCAGGGCGGTCAAGATGACCCCGAAGTAGTAGACGATGGCCTGATCGATTCGCAGGCGGGGGTTGACCACGTCCACCAGCCCCACCAGCAGGACCACCACCAGCACCTTGGCCAGCTGGACCGCCCCGGCCCCCAGGCCGGTCAGCCCGAAGGTCCAGGGGAAGAATATCTGAACCAAAATCAGGGAGAATATCAGCTGCTTGACGATGAAGCCCCAGCGATACAGGGCGAAGGTCGGCCCGGAAATTTCGATGAACGCCCCCCCCATCAGCTCGCCCTCGGCCTCGGGGATGTCGAACGGCAGCTTGGACAGCTGGGCCTGAATGCCCAACAGCAATGCGATCCCGGAGATGACCATGGACAGAGAGGTTCCCGAAGTCTGCTGATAGAATGCCATGTCCGAGAAGCGGAAGCTGTGGGTCTTGAGGGCGGCGGTAATCAGGGCGATGAACAACACCGGCTCCACGGTGAACGAGGTCATCATCTCCCGGGCGGCCCCCAAGAAGGCGTAGGGCGACCCGGAATCCATGCCGGACAGCATCACGCACACCGAGGCGAAGCCGATCAGGTATATGAACAGCAGCATGTCGCCCCCGGCGAAGGGCGGCCGTCCGCCCACCGGCACCAGCAACCCGGCCAGCAGGATGGCCGCCAGCCCCAGAAAGGCCGGCAGCGGCCCCAGCAGGGAGTGGATCGAGCGGACATTGTCCTTGCCCAACAGCTTCAGGGTGTCCCAATAGGGCTGGAGCAGGGGCGGCCCGATCCGGGAATGTACCAGGGCCTTGAACTTGCGGAGCAGCCCCTCCAGCAGCGGCGAGACGAACAGCAGGACAACCGTCATTATTGCGATTTTACCCATCAGGACACCACCTATCGTTTGAAATATTTCTGTGATAATCAGCCCCTGGGATAAGGCGTGGTTGGAAAAACCATCATAACCACCTTCCTATCCCCTTTTAGCCTTCCAATTGAAGAGCTCCTCCTGGCTGTAGACCCTGACCTTGCCGGTCGGCAGGTCGCAGACCTCCATCCGCTCGGTGCAGGAGAAGCAGGGGTCGATGGAGCCCAGGATGATCGGCACGTCGGCCACCTGCTCGCCCTTGACCATCACCTGGACGGTGGGCAGGTTGGGGAGATCGGAAGAGCACACGTCTGAACTCCAGTCACCGAATACGAT
>CALGNM010000254.1 GCA_937958665.1 uncultured bacterium
CCACCGAGATCTACACTCTTTCCCTACACGACGCTCTTCCGATCTCTCATCTGCAGGTCATCAAGATACAGACGCTCGTTCAATATCCGGAAACCTGATGCCATGCTCTTATAGGTCAGGTCGCGGTCGCTGGTCAGCTTGGTGAACTCGAAAACCTTGGCCAACATCTCCCAGTTGACTATCTTGCCCTCGCCGGTCCTGGCCTGTCCCGAGCCCTTGAGTGATTTTCTGATCAGTATTGTGTCCGGAGCCAGGCCGGAGAATTCGCCATCCAGATCCAGCTTGGTGAACATCCGGTCCTTAAAGGAGGTCAGGGCGCTGAGAAAATCGTTGGCCTCCAGTTGGCTGGCCTTGGCCTTAAGCCTGTATTCGATGTTGGCCAAATCTTTCAGGTCGGCCCACAGACCGCCCAGTATCTTGCCGCTGTATATCCCGACCTGTCCATCAAGCTCCATTTTGCGATTGTTCATGGTCAGGTTCCCGGCCAGGTTATGGTAATCTATTTTGAGGAACCTGACTTTGGCGATCCGCACCTTGCCATCCAACAGAAAGTCCGGCAAGGGAGGCATGACCGGGGCCACCTGAGCCTCGGTGGGACGAACCTCCCCGGGCTTGGGCAGGGGCGGCAGCATTTCGTCCAGGTCCAATAGCGGAGAATTGAGGGCGAAGGTGATGACCGCCTTACCTTGCTTGGGCAGAACTATGGCCGGCTGTCCGGGCTGGGCCGGCATCTCCGGAGCCAGGCTCAAAAAATTCTTGACCTGGGCGGTCAGGGATAACGTACTCTGGCCGATCCGGCAGGAAACATCCGGAACGTTGATGATATTCTTGGTCAGCTGGATGGTGCCGCTCAAGTCGGAAACCGGCTTCATCAGAGCCGGGGTGGCCACGGCTATCTTTTCCAGGTCGATCCGGCCATCCATTTTGAAATTGTCCATATTGTTGACTTGGCCGTCTATTTTAAAGTCGGCCATTATTTTCCCGGCCAGGGTCATGCCCTCCTCCAACGGCACGTATTCCTTGACCTCGCCCAGGTCGAAATTGCCCTTGAAGGCGGTCTTGATGTAGGGATCCTCGAAATTTTTGACCAGGCAGGACATCTCGAATCCGGAGGTGCCCAGCTTGGCCGCTATCCGCTTGATGTCCAGATCCCTCTCGGTGAAGGCAATTTCGCCGTTGACATCGGAGATGGCCTTGGGCAGCATGGCGAATTTAACCCCGATGTTGCGCAGGCCCACCATACCGTCAACCTGGGGCAGGGACTTGGGGTCCTGGGGGTCCACCTGTCCGGCGATATTCAGGCCCAGTTCGATCTTTCCGGTGGCTTCCACCTCCTTGGTCTGGGACTTGAACTCCGGCGGCAGGGCGGCGAAGATCTGCTTGATATCTATGGCGGTGGTCTTGAGGGCCAGATCCAGCACCGGCAGGCTGTCGAAATCGGACACCGTGCCGGCCAGGGTCAGGGCGATGCCCTGGGGCGCCACGGTCAGCTGGTTGATGGTGATCACCGAGGCCGGAAGGTTGACGCTGATATCGTGGTCGACGTTTACAAAAATCCGGCTCAGGCTTATTCCCGGCGCGGAGGCCCTGACCTCCTTGACCTTTATCCAGCCGGTGGTGAGGATGTTCTCCAGCTTGGCATCGGCGTCCAGCCTTAGCTGTTCGTTTATTCCCAATGCCTCGACCTGCATTTTCAGCTGTTTGTCGACGAAGACGAAATGGCCTTCGTTGATTTTGAACGACTGGACCGCGATGGATACCGGGCTGGTGCTGGGCGGGGCCTGTTTCCCGGCCCGGTCGGTCGGAACGGCCTTGATCAGATCGTCGAAGTTGAAGGCCCCTTTGGAGTTCTTCTCTATCAGAATAGAAGGCCTGTCGATGCTGAGGCTGGTGACGGCCAGCTGGCGCTTGAGCAGCGCTAAGAGATTAACCTTAAGCGTTACCGCCTCGATGGTGGCCATTGGTTTTTGATCGAAATCCCTGGCGTTGGCCAGCTCTATTCCCTTTAATTGAACGCCCAGTCCCGTCCAGACCTTTAACGAAAAGCTTTCCACTTTGACCGGACGGCCCACCGCCTCCTCTATCTTGGGCATTAGCAAGGCCCGCAGTTTTTCCGGGGTGAATATCGCCTTCAGAGTTATACCGGCGGCCGCAAAGACCACCACTAATATAGCCGCGACTATCAGGATGATCTTTAGGATTTTGGGCATTATGCATCCTCCGTTTTTTTATAGATTATATGGAACTTACTTTTTTGTTAACTAAAAACCAATAGGTAAATAATGCCTTTTCCATATTTTTATAATCGGGGTATTTGTTTTGGATTATTTTCCAAAATCTATCGTTGTGCTTCTTTTCAATTAAATGTATAATTTCGTGATACAGAATATATTCAATATAATTATCGGGCAGATAGGCCATCAGAGTATTTATGGTGATGTTTTTATTGCTGCTGCAACTGGCCCATTTTGACCGCATCTTCCTAAAGTTTATGTTAGAAATGCTGACTTTTAACTTATTGCAAATAACGGCGGCTTGCTTTTGCACTAACCCTTTTAATGCTTTTATATCGCGCTCGTTCAATTTTAAATCTGAAGTGTTTTTGAGACTCGCGGTTATAAAATCGTTTTTTTGCGTTATCCAATTAATATGTTTTTCTATTATTTCTTCAGGCTTGCGGCCAAAGGGTAAAATAAGATAGAGCTCCCCGGTTTTAAATTCAAGCCGGGGATATTTTATTTTGCGGTAACTTACCCGATAAGTAATGCTCTTATGCAGCATAATTGTTTATGCAATCATACAGGTTTTTATACAAGATATCAATATCCTTCAGCGAAAGCTTATATTTGATTTTATAGCTTTTAATAATGAATCGTCGTAATTCCCTTTCAATATCCTTGCGGGCGGTTATTTGCAAATGCCAGCCGGGATAAAGATGGATATCCAATAGTTTGGTTAATTCTCTGATTTCGTCAGTAAAATCATTGCGCTGTCCAAATTTTTCTTCTATCTTCAGCAACAGAGAATACTGAAGGTTTGTGAAATTATAGCTTTTTTGCCGTTCCTGCAGCTTATTGAAATTATCCAGGATGGAAACCCCTTCGGTATATATTCGTTCATAATCCTTCGTTTTTTGCCGCCAAAGCTGCATTAATTTATCGACCCGATCCACTAAAGATTCATAAATCGGGTTTTGATGCTTTTCAACCAAAACCATGCGATGCAATGTAAACAGTATGTTCGCCGCCTTTTCTTCCTTGCTGGCCGCCTGATCCTTTAAATTTATCAGATAGTTGTTGTCAAAAGAAATAGTGGGCAGGTTTTTCTCGATTTTTTCTATCTCGGTTGTTTTATGAATGAATTTTACGGTTTTATCGTAAAATTTTTGGACAAAGGCGTAATCCTCCGGCCGTTGAAACACCATTTTCATATAATAGGTATAAACGGCGGAAATCCATTTGTATATTTCAAAATATTCAAGCTTTATTTCATTGGGGCCTAATAATTCAAACGTTTTCCGCAATTCTCGGTACAGCCGGACAAATTCTTCTTCCTTTTGATCGCTGGCAGTAAGCAGCTCTATTATTTTTAACAATGTTTGCCGGCTGTAATCGCATTTGAGCGGGCCGAACAATTGTAATATTTCATCAATCAGCGTGGTAAATTCTTGTTTTAACGAATCGTAATCCAAAATGGAATTGGTTATATCTTCTTTGGTATATTTTTCCAACGCCCTTTTAAATTCTTTTAATATTCCCACGTAATCAATTATCAAACCGGCTTCTTTAATGTCCTTATAGGGCCGGTTGGTCCGGGCTACGGCTTGCAGTAAACGATGTTCCTTGAGCAGTTTGTCCAAATACATGACCTGCAAATTGGGGGCATCAAAGCCGGTAAGCAGCATATCGGTGACCACTAATATTTTAGGGTATTCCTGATCCTTGAATCTTTCTATGGCGCTTTTTATGTATTGTTTAAAATCGTCGGCGCCATATTTTGCCAAAGCTTCGTTGACATAGTTATTTATAGGCTCGGAATCGTGATGGTTAGATCGGAAGAGCGTCGTGTAGGGAAAGAGTGTAGATATCGGTGGTCG
>CALGNM010000255.1 GCA_937958665.1 uncultured bacterium
GATCGTATTCGGTGACTGGAGTTCAGACGTGTGCTCTTCCGATCTAAAGGCGGTGAGCGAATATTCCAGCATCGGGCGTCCGTTCAGCCTGACGAAGGCCTTGGGCACAGAGGCTCCCAACCGGCGGCCGCTTCCGGCGGCCACGATCACCGCCGCAGACCGGATGGTCATACCTGATTACCCTCCCGTTTGGTCAGGTAAAGTATGTCGTGGTGCACCACGTAGCCCATCTTCCGGGCCAAGCATAATGAGGCATGGTTGTACTCGTGAATCAGCAGCCCATAGATTCTTATTCCATGCCTCTTGAGGGCTTTCTCTCCGGCCCGGGTGAGGGCCTGGGCCACTCCTTGGCGACGGCAGCCGGGGGTTACCGCGATCCGGTTCAGCCATCCCTTGCGGCCGTCGTGGGAGGCGATGATGGCCCCTATCATCAGATCCCGGTCGAAAGCCCCGATAAAGAAATCGGGATTCAGTTTCATCTCCTTGGCGATGTGGCCCCGGCTGTCCCGGCCCTTGGGCTTGATCGGCAATTTCGACCGCCTCCAGAGCTTGATCAGTTCGGGGTAGTCGCGGATGGTCAACCGGCGGATGGTCATAAGGCATCTCCCATTGCTAGGGCATCAGTATCTGCAGGGCTTCGGAGAGGTAGCGGACCTGGTGGAGCTTGATCCGCCCGGGGGCTGCCGGGATGCTCCCGTGGGCCGGGACCACCATTCTGGTGAAGCCCAGCTTGGCGGCCTCGTTGATGCGCTGGTCCAGGCGGCCGACACTGCGGATCTCTCCACCCAAGCCGACTTCTCCGGCCAGGGCGGTGCCGGGGTCGCAGCTCCGATCCCTGAAGGCCGAGGCCACCGCGGCGGCTATGGACAGGTCGATGGCCGGCTCCTCCAGCTTGAGCCCTCCGGCAATGTTGACGAAAACGTCGTGCATCCCCAGATTCAGGCCGGCCCGACGCTCCAGCACCGCCAGCAGCATGGCCAGCCGGCGATGGTTGAAGCCGGTGGGCACCCGCTGGGGGTTGCCGAAGGAGGTGGGGGAGACCAAGGCCTGGATCTCCACCAGCAGGGGGCGGCTGCCTTCCAGGGAACAGGCCACGGTTGAGCCGGGGATGTCTCCGGCCCGCTCCGACAGGAATATCTGAGAGGGATTACCCACCTCGGACATTCCGGAATCCCGCATCTCGAAGACTCCGATCTCGTTGGTGGAGCCGAACCGGTTCTTGACCGCCCGCAGAATCCGGTAGGAGTGGTGCCGTTCCCCCTCCAGATACAGCACGGTGTCCACCATGTGCTCCAGGGTCCGGGGGCCGGCGATGACTCCTTCCTTGGTGACGTGGCCGATCAGGATGGTCGCCGGGCCTCCAGACTTGGCCCGGCGCATCAGCTCGGCCCCACATTCCCTGACTTGTCCCACCGACCCCGGGGCCGACTCGATGTCGGAGCGGTAGACGGTCTGGATGGAGTCGATCACCATGATGTCGGGTGCAGTCTGTCCCGCTGCCTCCAGGATGTTCTCCAGCACGGTCTCCGAAAGCAACAGCAGGTTGTCCGAGCCGGCCTTCAGCCGCTGGGCCCGTATTTTTATCTGGGCCGGCGACTCCTCGCCGGAGACATAGAGGACCTTCTGCCCGGAAGTGGCCAGCCGGTCCACCAATTGCAGGGTCAGGGTGGATTTGCCGATGCCGGGGTCGCCCCCGATCAGCGTCAGGGAGCCTGACACCAAGCCCCCGCCGGTGACCCGGTCGAACTCGGATATGCCGGAGAGCAGACGGGGCTCTTCGCTCAGCTGGATTTCCTTCAGGGTTTGGGGCGTGGAGCCGGGGCGGTGGCCGGAGGAACGGCCCTTGGCCGGGCGCAGGTCGGCTCGGCGGACCTCCTCCACAAAGGTGTTCCAGCCGCCGCAGGAGGGGCACTAGATCGGAAGAGCGTAGTGTAGGGAAAGAGTGTAGATCTCGGTGGTCGCCG
>CALGNM010000256.1 GCA_937958665.1 uncultured bacterium
GAAACAAAAGAAGCCATCATAACAATTAACGAATTTTTAAATAAACTTAACATTTTTTACTCCTTTTCAATCTATTAAACCTTCTTCAGCGCTTCCAGCGTCTCCGCCAGGGTCTTGCTGTCCTCCACGTTCAGCACATTGACCTCCGGCGCGATCCGCTTGATCAGCCCCTTCAGTACCCGGCCCGGGCCGCATTCCACCATGGTGGTCACACCCAGCTCGGCCATCTTTTTTACGGACTCCTCCCAGCGCACCGGCTTCTTCACCTGCTCGATCAGCAACTCCTTGATGGTGGCCGGGCTGTGCACCGGCTCGGCCGAAACATTGGCTATCACCGGGCAGGCCGGTTCTTTGAACGCAACTTGATTCAAGGCCCTTCTCATCCCATACTGGGCGATGTCCATCAGCTCCGAGTGGAAGGCTCCGGAGACCTCCAGCTGAACCGCCCGCTTGGCGCCCTTGGCCTTGGCCAGCTCCATGGCCTTCTCGACGGCTTTGACCTCGCCCGAGATCACGGTCTGCTCGGCCGAGTTGAAGTTGGCGGCCTCCACGATTCCGGCCTCGCGGGCCTGGTGGCAGATATGCTCCACCTCCCTGGGCTCTAGGCCCAATATGGCCGCCATGGTGCCCGGCTGGATGTCGCCGGAGATGGCCATCAGCGAGCCGCGGATACGCACTAATCTGACTGCGTCCTCGAAAGCGATGGCCCCGGCCGCCACCAGGGCGGAGTACTCGCCCAGGCTGTGCCCGGCGGTATAATCGAACTTGATGCCCTCCTTCTCCATCAGCCTGAAGGCCGCCACCGAGTGGATCAGGATGGCCGGCTGGGCGTTGTGGGTCATCCGCAGTTCGGCCGGAGTGCTCTCGAAACAGATCTTGGTGATGTCGAATTTGAGGGCCTGGTTGGCCTTGTCATAGGCCTCCTTGGCCAGCGGATGGTTGTCGTAAAGGTCCTTGCCCATGCCCACGTACTGGGCACCCTGCCCGGGGAATATAAAAGCTAATTTGGACATAATCATTTCTTCCGTTTTATATTTGGACGCAGATTTCCGCAGATGAACACCAAATACTGTCTACCCTATTTAGCCCACAAGCGTAAATTTACCACCTGATCAACACCGCCCCCCAGGTGAACCCGGCCCCGAAGGCCACCAGCATCACCAGGTCGCCTTTCTTGATCCGGCCGTTCCGCACCGCCTCGTCCAGGGCGATGGGGATGGAGGCGGCCGAGGTATTGCCGTATTTCTGGATGTTGACGTAGATCTTGTCCCCACCGCCCGCCATCCGCTCCCCGATGGCCTCGATGATCCGGTTGTTGGCCTGGTGCGGTATCAGCAGGCTGAGCTGTTCCTTGGCCACCCCGGCCTTCTCCAGGGTTCTGGTGGCGGCGTCCACCATGTTGCGCACCGCATGGGGAAACACCTTGTTGCCGGCCATTTTTATAAAATGCATCTTCTCGTCCACCGTGGCGTGGCTGGCGGGGTTCAGCGAGCCGCCACCCGGCATGTACAGCAGGTCCCCCAGGTTGCCGTCGGCCCCCAGATAGGTGGAGAGTATTCCCCGCTCTTCATCCACCGCCCCCAGCACCGCCGCCCCGGCCCCGTCGCCAAACAGCACGCAGGTGCCGCGGTCGCTCCAATCGGTAATCTTGGTCAGCTCCTCGGCCCCTATCACCAGCACCTTGCGGCCGGGATCGGCGGTGATCAGGGAGCGGGCCAGTTCCAGACCGTAGATGAACCCGGTGCAGCCGGCCGAGAGATCGAAGGCCGCGGCCTTCTTGGCCCCCAGGGCCGCCTGGACCAGGCAGGCGGTGGAGGGAAAGATCATGTCCGGAGTAACTGTGCCGATCAGGATGAAGTCCAATTCCTCCGCTTTAACCCCCGCTGCCTCCAGGGCCTTGCGCCCGGCCTCGATAGCCAGTTTCGAGGTGGGGGTCTCTTTATCCGATATATGACGCTCCTTGATCCCGGTACGCTGGGTTATCCACTCGTCGGTGGTGTCGACCATCTTCTCCAGGTCAGCGTTGATCAGTATCTTCTCCGGCACATGATGCCCGGTCCCCAGTATGGCTACGCGCTTCATTTCTGGCCTTCCTTCGCATGGTTAGATAGCTGCTCCCGGATGTGGTCGTTCACCCGGTGGCTGACGCAGCGATGGGCCACCAACACCGCGTTCTTGATGGCCTTGGCGGTGGAGCGGCCGTGGCAGATGATGCAGACCCCGTCCACCCCCAGCAGGGGGGCTCCCCCGTACTCCTCGTAATCCAGGTCTTTGGCGAATTTCCTGAGGGCCGGCTTCAGCAACAGGGCCCCTATCTTGGCGAAGATGCTGGTGTAGACGTAGCGTTTGATGGAGCCGTAGAACATCCTGACCACGCTCTCGGCGAACTTCAGGATGACGTTTCCCACGAAGCCGTCGCACACCACCACGTCGGCGGTGCCCTTCAGAATGTCCTTGCCCTCGATGTTGCCGATGAAATTAAGCCCGCTCTCGGCCAGCAGCTGGTGTGACTTGACCGTCAGCTCGTCCCCCTTGGAGGCCTCCTCGCCCACCGAAAGCAGGCCCACCTTGGGGCTGGGCTTCTCGAACACGTAGCGGACGAAGGAAGAACCCATCATCCCGAACTGCATGAGGTAATGGGGCTTGCAGTCGGTGTTGGCCCCGGCATCCACCACGATGCACCCCCCCAGCTCGGTGGGCATGAAAGTGGCGATGGCCGGGCGGGCCACCCCCGGAATCCGGCCCAGTTCGAACAGCGAGGCCGCCATCACCGCCCCGGTGTTGCCGGCCGAAATGAACCCCTCGGCCGCTCCCTGCTTCTGCAGACGGAGGCCCACCGAGATCGAGGAGTCCCGCTTGTTGCGCAGGGCCTCGGTGGGGGTCTCGTGCATCTCGATGCGCTGGGAGGCGTGGACCAACTTTACCCCGTACCGGTCCAAATCCTCGGTGGTATATTCCTTGTCCCCGACGCCGGCGGCCAGCTCGGTCTTGATGGCAGTGATGTCCCCCACCAACAGCACCTCGAACTTGCCCCGCCCCAGGCGGGCGGCCTCGATGGCCCCCACAATATTGGGCGACAGCCCATTATCCCCGCCCATGGCATCGACCGCGATCCTGACCGGTCCCTGGCTCCCGCCGGGGATGTCCTCCAGCCCCAGCTTGCCGCCCGAGGTTATCTCCCGGGGCTTGCGCGATTTGGCAATCCGGTCCCTTTTGCGGTCGACCGGGGTCTCTGTTCCGGCCTTGGCCTTGGGTACCATCTTATATCATTCCGATGGTTATACTTCTTTGATGGTGACGATCTCCCGCCCTCCATAATAGCCGCAATAGGGGCAGGCCCGGTGGGGCAGGCGGGGCTGGTGGCAATGGGAGCATTTCACCAGATTGGGGGCGGTCAGCTTCCAGTTGGCCCGGCGCTTGGCGGTGCGTGAGTTGGAATGTTTCCTCTTGGGGACTGGCATTGATGGATCCTCCTAAGGTGTATTGTTTGGTTGTCGGTTGTTATTTCTCCCTCCGGACAAGGGCACTGGATAGGATCTCCAGCACCAGCTGGTCGTAGCCGATGCCGTCCTCCCGGGCCTCAGCCGGCAGGTCGGAAAGGTCGGTCATTCCCGGGAGGGTGTTGACCTCCAGGATATAGGAAGTGCCGGCCCGGTCCACGATGGCATCCACCCGCGACCAACCATGGCAACCCAGCGCCCGGTGGGCCGCCAAGGCTGCCTCCTGGGCCTTGCGGTAGAGGCTGCCAGGCAAGCGGGCCGGGATGATGAACTCGGTCAGCCCCTTGGTGTATTTGGCCTTGAAGTCGTAGAACTCGTTCCGGGGCACCAGCTCCAAAACAGGCAGGGCCCTGGCCCTGGCCCCGCAGCCCAGGATGCCGGTGGTGATGTTCATGCCCGGGATATACCTCTCGGCGATCAGCCCCCCATATTTCCGGTGCAACAGCCTGAAGGCGGCGGTCGCCTCGCGGGCATTTTTCAAGATGGAGACCCCGATGGACGAGCCTTCCTCCAATGGCTTGACCACCAACGGCAGGCCCAGCTCCTCCTGGGCTTGCCGGGCCAATCGAGCCGGGTCGTCGCTGTTCCTGACCCACAGATATTCGGGGGTGGTGATTCCGTTCTGGACAAATATCTGCTTGCTGAAGGCCTTGTGCATGGCCAGGGCCGAGGCCAGCACTCCGGAGCCGGTGTAGGGGATGTCCATCATCTCCAGCAGGCCCTGGACGGTTCCATCCTCCCCGTAACGGCCGTGCAGGATGACGAAGGCCACCTTGATCCGCAGAGATGTCAGTTTTCTGGCAAGGTCGGTTCCGGCATCGATGCCCACCGCATTCAGCCCCTGCCGCTTCAGGGCGGCCAGCACGTTCTTGCCGGAGCGCAGGGAGACCGCCCGCTCTCCGGATCGCCCGCCCATCAGCACCGCTATCCGCCTTCCGGCCAACTTCCTTTTGATGCCTGCCGTCTTCATAACTGCCTGTCCATCGACGCCTTCATGTCCCGCACCGCCTGGGGCAGCCCCACCATTACCGCCCGGGCGATGATGGCATGGCCGATGTTCAACTCTGTGATTTCGGGAATGGCAACTATGCCTGCCACATTGAAATAATCCAAGCCGTGCCCGGCGTGGACATCCAGCCCCAGCCGGGCCGCCAATCCGGCAGCCTCGAGGGCCCTCTTCAATTGTCTGGCCCGCCCCGAACCTTTAGCCGTAGAGTAGGCGTTGGTGTTCAGCTCGACGGAGTCGGCCCCCAGCTTTTTGGCCAGCCTTACCTGATCCTCATCCGGCTCCACAAAGCAGGTCACCGATATTCCGGCGGCCCTCAGCCTCCGGATGGCCGCCCCCACCCTGGCCCCCGCCCGGCGCAGGTCCAAGCCGCCTTCGGTGGTGATCTCGCCGGGCTTTTCCGGGACCAGACAGACTGTGTCGGGCTTGATTTGGACCATCAGGGAGACCATCCGGGGGTCGGCCGACAGCTCCACGTTGAGATGGGTGTCCACCGCCTGACGCAACAGACGGACATCGCGATCCTGGATGTGCCGGCGATCCGAGCGGAGGTGGACGGTAATGCCGTCGGCCCCAGCCAAAGTGGCCTGAACAGCCGCCCAGACCGGGTCGGGCTGAAAAGCCCGGCGGGCCTGCCTTAAGGTGGCCACATGGTCGATGTTTACGCCCAGTCTAATCTTTTCCATATCAACAACAAACCACGGCAGGAGCCTTTGCAGGATTTTTACTGCATCCGCTTAGACCGTGGTCGTATTTTCCGGCAATATTTATCTTTTGATGATGGCCAACGGGAGCACCACGCAATAGCCCAGCACCAGCAGGACCGGCGCAGCGTTCATGGTCAGCCAGCCGTCCACCCCGCCCTTGAGGGGGTGGATGAACGGGAAACCGCCGCCAAAGGTAGGGCTGGAGAGGAAAAGGAACCCCAGCAGTATCATAGCCGCCCCGACGCCGAATAAGATAAAGTTGACCCGGGTAAAGCCGATAGGCGTCTCTGGAGCTATCTTCTGGTCAACCGCCTCTGGACGGGCCTTTGATGTTTTGAGCTTTTTGGCCATAAATTCCTCAACCTAATAGGGATAAGTATACAGTTTTTGCCCCATTTTGTCAAGTCATTTCAACTAAGGCCACCGCACTCCGAATTCGATACAAATTAAGAGGTTATGCCCGGCGCATGGCGGCCGATTCATACAATGTAACTTTTCAGCCTGATGGTTCGTAATATTGGGTGAATTTCATCATAAGGAGAATACGATGGGAGATCTTCGTTCCGGGCTTAATAATATCCTGGAGGTAGCCCTGCGGCCCGGGTCCTACCTTAACCTGATCTACCTGCTGTTGGCCTTCCCCCTGGGGATTTTCTACTTCGTCTGGCTGACGACCGGGCTATCTCTGGGGTTGGGGTTGCTATATTTCTTCGTTGGCCTGCCCCTGTTGCTGGCCACCATGTCCTCTTGGCGTCTGTTCGGCAAACTGGAGGGGCTTCAGGCCAAATGGCTCCTGGGAGCCGAGGTATCTTGCGACAAGCCAGTCGGTTGGACCGAAGCGGGGGGGCTTTGGAACTGGCTAACCTCCAGGCTTTCCAGCAGATACACCTGGAGGTCGCTGGCCTTTCTGCTTCTCAAGATGCCCCTGGGATTGATCTCTTTTATAGTCCTCACCGTAATCAGCGCCATTTGCCTAAGCCTGATATCAATGCCATTACTCTACCAGCATATAGATATCACGGTTGGCTCTCCTATACCTCTCGAGTCCTGGCAGGCCTGGTCGCTGATGGCCGCGGGATTTCTGCTCTCATTACTGGCTCTGCACTTATTCAACGGGATGGCAGCCGTCTTCAGATGGTTGTCCGGCAATCTGCTCAATACTGAACCCCGGCATGTCTGAACCGAATGAACAAAGCCCCCTGCAAAGGGGGCTTTGTAATTATCAGGCAACCGGGAGGCCGGCTCAGAAGTTCAAGGATAATCCAGCCCCCAACAGAAGGCCAGATATGGTGACGTACAGTTTCTCGTAATCCAGCGGTTGGGGAATTTTTTTGAAGGAATCCCTGTTGTACATGCAATAAACGCGGAGGTTCGGCCTATGGGGGTGCAGCCACAGCTTGACTCCTCCCCCCATTTGCCTGGTGATATAGGTTACCGGCTGGTTCCAGCTGGCGCTGTAGGTGCTATCGGTGATGAAAGTGTTCAAAGAATCAGACCAAGTCATGTAATCCCGCTCGAACTCCCCATCGGACTTGCATCCGAATCCACCATAGCGGAACTCCAGATATGGCTCCAACCGCCCGACCGGGAAATTTACGCAGAATCCCCCCAGCAGCGAATGGGCGGTCAGGGTCAAGATCGGAAGAGCACACGTCTGAACTCCAGTCACCGAATACGATC
>CALGNM010000257.1 GCA_937958665.1 uncultured bacterium
GACCCCCGAGATCTACACTCTTTCCCTACACGACGCTCTTCCGATCTACATCGCGCAATGAATCAAGCCGGATGATGTGGTAGCCAAAGGCAGATTTGACCGGCTTGCTGACCTGGCCGGGCTTCAGAGAGAAGGCGGCCTGCTGGAACTCATCCACCATCCGCCCCCAGCCGAACCAGCCCAGCTCCCCGCCTCTCAGGGCTGAAGCCCGATCCACCGACTTTTCGCCGGCCAGCTGGGCGAAGTCGGACCCGGCCTTGAGGGCGGCGGCCACCTCTTTGGCCTCCGGCTCGGTCTTGACCAGGATATGGCTGGCCTTGGCCTCCTTGCCCAGCCGCTGGTAGAACTTTTTGACCTCGCTGTCGGTGGGCTGCGATTTCTTGATGATCTCCTCCCGGTACAGCTCCTGGAGCAGGATGTTCTTCTTAAGCTCCTCCAGGTCCTGGGCCAGTTTGGGGTCCTGGTCCAGGCCCCGGGAGACTGCCTCGGCCACCATCAGCTTCTGCTCCACCATCCGGTCCAGCAATTCCTGTTTGCCGGCCAGAACCGAAGCCGAATCCTCCGGGATCATGGGCGGCTTGTAGGCATCTTGGAAGTCGCCTAGGGTGATTTTCAGTCGACCAACCTCGGCCAGGGTTTTATCACGGCGGCCGCAGGCGGTCAGTGCCAGGGCCAGGCTTATGATCAGGGCAATTGAAAGCCAGCGTTTCATCCTCTTTACGCTCCTTGTTATTATGATTGTTGTGATATCAGGCTTAAACCCACCATAAAATGTCAGTTTAGCATAGTTTTAGCTTATTTGCAATATCATTTTTAACCATCGGCCAACCGAGCTTTAGGCAAATATCTTTAGGCCGGCTATTGAGATATGGCCGGATATTCTGCTATAATGTCCAATGAACCAAACAATGAGGTGCCATTTGCGCTGGAGTAAAGCTTTTATACCCACCCTCAAGGAGGACCCGGCCGAGGCCGAGATGCAGAGCCACCGTCTGATGCTGCGTTCCGGGATGGTCCGCCAGCTGGCGGCCGGGGTCTACGAGTACCTGCCGTTGGGATGGCGGGTCCTGCTGAAGGTGATGCAGATAGTCCGGGAGGAGATGAACCGGGCCGGAGCCCAGGAGGTGTTCCTGCCGGCTCTGTCCCCGGCCGAGATCTGGCAGGAGACCGGGAGATGGGACGACTTCGGTGACGAGATGTTCCGGTTGAAGGACCGCAAGAAGCGGGACTACGCTCTGTGCCCCACCCACGAGGAGATCATCACCGACCTGGCCCGGGCCAAAGTCCGCTCCTACCGGGACCTGCCCCAGAACTGGTACCAGATGCAGGTCAAGTTCCGGGACGAGCCCCGGCCCCGTTCCGGGGTGTTGAGGGTCAGGCACTTCATCATGAAGGACGCCTACAGCCTGGACCGGGACCAGGCCGGGCTTGACGCCTCCTATCAGGCCATGTACGACGCCTATCATCGGATATTCACCCGCTGCGGCCTGAAGTTCTTCGTGGTGGGCGCCTCCTCGGGGCTGATGGGGGGCAGCGGCTCCCAGGAGTTCATGGTGGCCTCGCCCTCCGGGGAGGATTCCTGCGCGGTCTGCCCGGGGTGCGGCTACGCCGCCAACCTGGAGGTGGCCAGGTCAATGCGGAAGGTGCCGTCATATCCCGGGGATCAGCTGACGGAGGTGGCCACCCCGGAAAAACGCACCATAGAAGAGGTGGCTTATTTTCTCCGGGTCCCCGCCTCCCGGCTCTTTAAGAGCCTGCTGTATATGGTCGAGGATCGGCCGGTGTTCGCCCTGGTGCGGGGCGATGACGAGCTCAACGAGCCCAAGTTTCAGGCGGCGGTGGGATCGGGGAACTTCCGCCCGGCCACCCCGGAGGAGGTGCTACGGATCACCGGGGCCCCGGTCGGCTTCATATCTCCGGTTGGGCTGGAGGGGGTCCGGGTGCTGGCCGACCGGTCGTTGCAGGGGGCCGAGGGGATGGTGTCCGGCGCCAACCGGGACCACGCCCACTACGCCGGCATCAGCCTGGAGCGGGATGTCCGGGTGGAAAAGTATGTGGACCTGCGGATGGCCAGGCAGGGGGAGGCCTGCCCGGAATGCGGCCGGCCGCTGGATGTCACCCCGGCCATCGAGTTGGGCCATATCTTCAAGCTGGGCACCAAATATTCCCAGGCCCTCAAGGCCAATTTCGTGGACGAGGATGGAACCGAGAAGCCCCTGATTATGGGCTCCTACGGCATCGGGATCGAACGGCTGGCGGCCTGCATCATTGAGCAGTCCCACGACCAGTCGGGCATCGTCTGGCCGCTGGCAGTGGCCCCCTACCAGGTGGTCATCTCCCAGCTGGGCGGCCCGGGGACCGAGGCGGCCAAGGTGTCAGCGCAACTCTACCAGGAACTTCAGGACGCCCGTTACGAGGTGCTGCTGGACGACCGGGACGAGCGGCCGGGCTTCAAGTTCAAGGATGCCGACCTGGTTGGGGTCCCGATCCGGGTCAACGTGGGGGAGAAGGGTCTCAAGGAAGGTTTGGTGGAGATCAAGCTGCGCAAGGACGGCCAGCTGTTCAAGGTGAGGCCGGAGGAGGTGCGACGCAAGGTCCAGGAGCTGACCTCGGTGGAAATGTGGCCCCTCAAACAGCAGTGAAAGATTTTCCTTGCATTCTGCCGGCGGTTGGAGTATAATCAATCTTGACTTGATTTTTGAGGAGAGCGGGTACAAAGCCCGCTCTCTTTTGCTATCCGCCGGACCAAAGATCCGGAGCGCCTGATAATTCAGCGGGGGTCAAACGATGGAAGGCAGACGTTCGGCCGAGGAGGTCATCGCCCGGGTCGAGGAGCTGGCCCGGCCGCTGGCCGATCAGCTGGGCCTGGAGCTGGTGGAGGTGGAGTACAGGTACGGGGGGGATTACCTGCGGGTCTTCATTGACCGGCCCGGCGGGGGGGCCTGCATGGAGGACTGCAGCCGGATGTCCCGCAGACTGTCGGCCGAGCTGGACGCCTTCGACCCCATCCCGCATCCCTATAACCTGGAGGTGTCGTCCCCCGGCTTGGACCGTCCGCTGAAGAGCCAGAACGACTACCTCCGCCACGTCGGAAAGCTGGCCCGGCTGGTGTTGACTCAGCCTTTGGATGGCCAGCCGGTTCTGACCGGATATATCGGGGAGCTGCAGAACGGGATGCTCCGGGTCGGACTGCGGGAAGGCGAATCGGTCTGGCTGCCCCTGGCCCAGATCAGGAAGGCCCGGCTGGAGATCGAACTTAAGAAACAAACAAAAAAAGGACCTCATACTAAGGAGTAAGAAAGTGTCCAACCTTGACGTGATTGAAGCTCTGGGCGAGATTGCCCGGCGCAAGAACCTGAGCCGGGAGTTCGTGGTGGAAACCCTGAAGCTGGGCCTGCTGCAGGCCTGCAAGAAGCGCTTTGGGACCTCGGACAATATTTTTGTTGAACTGGAGGAGGATACCGGGGAGATCGGTATTTTCGCCCGGAAGACGGTGGCCGAGGAGGTCACCAACCCGGCTCTGGAGATATCCCCAGCCGATGCCGCCGAGTACCTGGACGACCCCCAGCCAGGCGACGAGGTGGAAGTGATCCTGCCATTCGAGGAGTTCGGCCGGATGGCCATCCAGGCCACCAAGCAGATCCTGTTCCAGAAGGTGCGGGAGGCAGAGCGGGAGCAGGTCTACAAGGACTTCTCCGGCAAGGTGGGCGACATTGTCACCGGAACCGTCCAGCAGATCAGCCGGGACGATATCCTGGTAAGCCTGGACCGGACCGAGGCCGTCCTGCCCTATTCGGAGCAGATCCGCTCCGAGCGGTACCAGCAGGGACGGACCGTCCGGGCCCTGGTAATCGAGGCGGCTAAAAATCTCAAGGGCCCCCAGGTGATTCTGTCCCGCACCCACCCGGATTTTCTGAAGCGGCTGTTCATGCAGGAGGTCCCTGAGACCAAGGAGGGATTGGTGGAGGTCAAGGTCGTCGCCCGGGAACCCGGCGATCGGGCCAAGGTGGCGGTGGCCTCCCGGGATCCCAAGATTGACGCGGTGGGGGCCTTCGTGGGCCTCAAGGGGGGGCGGGTCCAGGCGGTGGTCAGGGAGCTCTCGGGAGAGAAGATAGATATCGTCTCCTGGTCCCCCGACCCGGCCCTGTTCGTGGTGCGGGCCCTATCCCCGGCCAAGGGGCTGGAGGCCTTTCCGGAGCCGGAGGAGAAGAGGATGGTGGTGATCTGCCCCGACGACCAGTATTCGCTGGCTATCGGCAAGCGGGGGCAGAACGTGCGCCTGGCCGCCAAGTTGACCGGCTGGAGGATCGATGTGATGACCGACAGCCAATACCAGGAGCGCTTCGAGGCCGCCTCCCGGGTGGAAATACCGATAGACCAGCTGGAGATCTCCGAGAAGATCAAGGCCAAGCTGCGGGAGGCCGGGCTGGACACAGTGGAGAAGGTAATTGCAGCCGACCAGGAGGGGCTGACCGCCCTGGACGGCATCGGGGAGAAAACCGCCGAGAAGATACTGTCGGCGGCCAAGGAGGCCAAGGACGCCCAGCTGATGCATTTTGACGAAAAGGCGGCTAAGTCGGAGGACCAGCCGGCCGCCGAGGTCCCGGAGCCGGAGGAATCGTCCGACCAGAAGGCGGACGGCCAATCGGAGGGCGAACCCCAGACTGGAACGGATGAAGAAACCACCGAAAGCCAGGAGCAGGAGAAATAATGACCGAAAGCAAGAAGACCACTAAACCAGCCAGCCCGGGCAAGACTGCCAAATCAACCAAAGAGGTCCAGTCTGAGCCCAAGGCCAAGCCAGCCAAGGCGGCAGCCAAGCCGTTAAAGGAAGTCCAGCCTGAGGCCAAGGCAACCATGCCGGATACCAAGTCGGTCGAGGCTAAGGCCAAGAAGACTGCCTCACCCAAAAAGGCGGCCGTGTCTGCCAAGTCTGGGGGAGATAAGGCTCCGGTGAAAAAACCCTCCCCGCCAAAGAAAAAGGCCGAGGCCGTCAAGCCGCCCCGGGAGATCAAGGTGTTCGAGGCCGCCAAGGAGCTGAAGATCTCGGCCGACGCTTTGCTGTCCGTGCTCAACGAGCTCAAGTTCAACATCAAGAGCCGGGTGAGCATGGTTACCGGCGAGATGATCCAGGCGGTCAGGGTAAAGTTCCAGGAGGAAAAGGAAGAGGTTAAAAAGGAACAGCAGCAGCAGAAGAAAATTCAGGAAAAGAAGGAAGCGGCGGTCAAGGCCGAGGCCAAGGAGGCGGTGGAGCCGGTTCCGGTGGTGGTCAGCAAGGTGCCGCTGGCCAAACCGGCCGTCCGGAAGCCGGTGCCCCCCAAGCCGGTGGCCCCCAAGCCGGTAATCACTAAAATCGTTCCCACCCCCATAGACTATCCCAAGGAGATGACGACCCCCTATCCCAAGGCTCCGGAGGATGGTTACATGCCGGGGATGGAGGGCCAGCGCAAGCGCAAGCGCAAGCGAAAGAAGCAGAAGGAAAAGAAGCCGGTGCTGGACCATGCGGTGATTGCCGCCACCGTCCGCCAGACCATGGCCGCCATCGAGCGGGGCAAGGCCAAGCGGACCTATGGGCGCCGGGAGCGGGATGATTCTTCCCAGGAAGCCGCTCCCCAGAACCTGATCCGGCTGCCGGAGTATTCATCGGTGGCTGACCTGGCCCAGGCCATCGGGGTCAAGCCGGGAGAGGTGATCGCCAAGGCCCTGGGCCTGGGGATGATGGTGACCATCAACCAGCGGCTGGACCTGGACACCATGGCCACCCTAGCCGATGACTTTGGCTACCAGCTGGAGGAACAGGAGGTCTTCAGCCAGAACGAAGAGCAGGTGGACCAAGAGCAGTCTCCCGAGAACCTGAAGCCCCGCCCGCCGGTGGTGACGGTGATGGGCCATGTGGACCATGGCAAGACCAGCCTGCTGGACTACATCCGGAAAACCAATGTGGCGGCCGGGGAGCACGGCAGCATCACCCAGCACATCGGGGCCTACGAGGTCAAGCTGAAGCAGGGGTCCATCACTTTTCTGGACACCCCGGGACATGAGGCCTTCACCGCCATGCGGGCCAGGGGGGCCCAGGCCACCGATCTGGTGATTCTGGTGGTGTCGGCCACCGAGGGGATCATGCCCCAGACCAGGGAGGCCATCGACCACGCCCAGGCCGCCAAGGTGCCGATCATCGTGGCCATTAACAAGATGGACCTGCCAGGAGCCGACCCCGGGCGGGTCAAGCAGGAGCTCTCCAAAGCCAATCTGCTGGTGGAGGAATGGGGCGGCAAGACCATTGCGGTGGAGATATCGGCCAAGACCGGGCAGAATGTGGACAAGCTGCTGGAGATGGTGCTGCTGCAGGCCGATGTCATGGAGCTGAAGGCCAATCCCGACTGCCCGGCCAAGGGCACGGTCATCGAAACCAAGCTGGACAAGGGCAAGGGGATTCTGGCCACGGTCCTGGTTCAGCAAGGGACCCTGCAGAGGGGCCAGGCCTTCGTGGCCGGCCTCTACAGCGGCAGGGTTAGGGCCATGTACGACGACCTGGGCAAGCAGATTGCCTCGGCCGGGCCCTCCAGCGCGGTGCTGGTCCAGGGCTTCGAGGGGGCCCCCATGGCCGGGGATTCCTTCCAGGTTTACCAGGTGGAGTCAGAGGCCCGGGAGATGGCCAACCGCCGCCAGCAGCTGAAGCGGGAGCAGGATTTCCGGCCGGCCAAAAAGGTGACCCTGGAGGGCATCTACGACCAGATCCAAGAGGGGGCAGTCCAGGAGCTGAAGCTGGTGATCAAGGGCGATGCTTCGGGATCCATCGAGGCCATCGGCGATTCGGTGTTCAAGATGTCGAACGACCAGGTTCGATTGAAGATCGGAAGAGCGTCGTGTAGGGAAAGAGTGTAGATCTCGGTG
>CALGNM010000258.1 GCA_937958665.1 uncultured bacterium
GATCGTATTCGGTGACTGGAGTTCAGACGTGTGCTCTTCCGATCTGACCCGGCCGATGGAGTCGGGCCGGTCGTAATCCAGATGGTACTCCAGCCCCTTGTGGCTCCGCTCGCTCTCCTGGGGTTTGAGGCTGGCCCGGACCACCGGCACCGGCAGGAACGGCTCCAGTTCCTTGACGCAGGCCACCCCGCCGGCCCCCGGCCCGCCTCCGCCATGGGGGGTGGCGAAGGTCTTGTGCAGGTTGAAATGCATGGCGTCTATCCCCATGTCGCCGGGCCGGACGATGCCCATCAGGGCGTTGAGGTTGGCCCCGTCCATGAATACCATCCCGCCTATGTCGTGGACCATCCTGGTCAGCACGCAGATGTTCTTCTCGAACAGGCCCAGGGTGTTGGGGTTGGTCAGCATCAGGGCCGCCACCTCGCCATCCAGGTGGGCCTTGAGGTCCTCGGGGTCCAGCAGGCCCTGGGCGTTGGATTTGATCTGCACCGCCTGGTAGCCGCAGATGGTGGCCGAGGCCGGGTTGGTGCCATGGGCCGAATCTGGTATCAGCACCTTCTGCCGGGGGTTGCCATTCTTGGCATGATAGGCCCTAATCATCATCAGGGCGGTCAGCTCGCCGTGGGCCCCGGCCACCGGCTGCAGGGTGACGGCCGGCTGACCGGCAATCTTGCCCAAATATTCGGCCAGCTCGTGCATCAGGCGCAGGGCCCCCTGCATCTGGTCCTGGTCCTGCAGGGGGTGCAGGCCGGTAAAACCAGGCAGGCGGGACATATCCTCATTGACCTTGGGGTTGTATTTCATGGTGCAGGAGCCCAGCGGGTAAAAGCCCTTGTCCACGTGATGGTTGAGGACGGATAGCCTGACGAAGTGCCGCATCACGTCGATCTCGGAGGCCTGGGGCAGGCAGTTCAGGTCGCCCCGCAGGCAGGCCTGGGGGATCATCGAACCCAGCGGCTTGGCCGGCACGTCGCAGGCTGGCAGGGCATGGCCCTTGCGCCCGGTCGAAGACAGCTCGAAGATGGTCTTTTCCAGCATGGCGGTCCTTAAACAAAGTATTGTAGTATAGCAAGATAGGATACCATTATTGGGGCCGCGATGTCAAGAAAAAATTGACCGCTGCTTCGCCCCCTATTGGCTAAGGTAATGGGCATTAAAAAAACCTCCCAAAGGGGAGGGAGGCCGATGTCCCTCACCGTCCGGGTGAGGGTTGGATGAGGTCGGTGCCGGGGAGTGGTATGGGGGTGTTCAAGCTCCGGATTCTTCTTTCAGCCTTTGCAGCACCCAGTCGCCTTTGTTTAGCACATCTTCATTGGAGAATCTGATGACCTTAACCCCGTAGCGGTTTATTATCATGTCCCGGAGTTGGTCGTAATCCCTTTGCCCCTGGTGGATGCCGCCATCGATCTCCACCACCAGGTTAAGGTCGTTGCAGAAAAAATCGGCGATAAACCCGTGCAGCACCTGCTGACGCCGAAAATGCAGGCCCCGGAGCTTGTTGTTACGCACCATGTTCCAAAAACACCGCTCGCCCGGGGTCATTTTGCGGCGCATCTTTCTGGCGAGCTCAAGTTTGTTGTTATTGACCCTCTGGCGGCGTATAAGCAATGTTCGCATATGCCTCGTTTTGACCTCCCCCCGATCCCCCTCCCGGGAGGAGGGGGAGACCGTCTTCCCTCCCCTTACGGGGGAGGGGTAGGGGTGGGGTCACGCCCCCTCCACCACCTTTATCCCTTCCTTCTTTATATTCGCCCTGTGGTGCATTAGTACCATTTTTACAATCAAAGCATTTTTTGCTTGACAAGACAATTAAAAATATGTATCATGTTGACAGTGTGCATGGTTTCGCCCAGTAAATAAAGAACGCCACTCGTAACCGAAAACCCTGATGATGTCAGGGAAACCGCTTGACGGTAGTTGGAAACAACGTAGGTTATAAGGGCGTTTTTTATTTGCTAAGTTTAAAATTCCAAACCGTAAACCGGCTATTTGATTTTGGAGTATTATCTTTCAAGTTTGGCAGGCCCGCTTGTTCAGTAATATAAACGGTCAATTCTTTCTTTGACGTTCTGGTTTCAGCCAGCAGTTCATAACCGTTCTTTTGAAAACCAATAGCGCCCAATATTATATCATTTATTTGTATTAATTCAGTAGTCTTTGATTCTCTAGGTTCAATGGAAACAAACGGTTCGGTTGTTATGTTGTATTTTTTACCAAGCCCCCTGTTTAATACAACCTTTAAAGTATTAAGAGAGTACTTTGAATTACGGTAATCTAAATGTACTATAAATTTGTCGTCCCCTGTACGACAGTACTTTTTGCCAAAACAATGCAGTAATAATTGGTAGTAAAATTTGTAAAAGCCAAGCTCCCTGTCCCCTTTGCTGTATTTGTGCAGATTAACTTGATGGTTGTCAACAATTATGCAATGAAAATGTAAGATATTTGTATTGTTTAGAGCAAAAAAATAATCAACGAACCTTTTGTATTGCTGTATTTTCTGGTTAGACACTTTTGTCCACTTTAGTTCCGCCATCATGTTTTGTTCATGGCGGAAATTTTTCATTGTTTCATTAAATTTATCCGTGAAAGTCGAACGCAATATTATCCCGCCTAAAACCATATACCTGTCTTGGGATTGCCTGCTTTCGTCACAATACACATGGTAGAGCATTTATTCCCCCTCCACCACCTTTATCTCTTCCTCGGTAAGCCCGTATAACTCGTAAACCAATTTGTCTATCTGGTTATCCAGGCTTTGGCATTTTTGCTGGTAGTAATTTTTATCGGCCTCGGTTTTAGCGTTAGAAAGCTGTTTTTTAGCATCAATTATTTGATCAACATGTTTGACAATTTGATCATGTATGTTCTTTGATTTTTTATCCTTAAAATCGATTGGCTTTATTGGTATAGAGTGTAGCTCGTAAAGGCCAATAGTAGGCATTTTGTATTTCTGACAATACCAGTAATTAATTAATTTTGAATTCAGCAAGCCCACAACATACGATAAAGAATGTATTTTGTCCCAACTACTGTAAACCGACACATTGGTTGTATCAAGAAAATAATTTTGTTCATCATCAAACGCTACCAACAATTGTTTGGAGACTCTTTGCGTCACTAACTTTTCTTCCGCTTCAAATAAATCTTTGGTATGGGGTAGACAACCAACCTTTTCTTTCATTAAGTCTGGCCTATACCATATATATTCTGCGCCCCATAATAACTGATATGCTCTAATATTTTTTCCTCTATAAATAGGTTTACAATCCTTGTTTTTTCGTTCACTTAAAATAAACCTTTTATCGTTGCTTGTTTTTATACCCCTTGTAAATTTTATAATACGACTTAATTGCACAGTGTTTCTTTTCACTTTGGCAAACAAGGCATGTTTGTTTTCATTCCAATTTAAATCAATATGGAAGTTATCGTTTTTCCATATATAATTAGGTATTATAAACCGTTGTGTAAAATCATCGTTCAATACCCTAATATGCTTATTATGTTCTGAACATATTACTACAACAGTGCTAACAACAACATTTTTAAAAACCTTATAACCCAGTTCAACTATACTTTCCAACTTTTGTGTATTTAATAATTTTTCGCGCAACAATACAAAGCTATCGGTAGCAAGCCAAGTGTTAGGTATTATATAACCTAATTTAAAAGGGTAAAGTCGCATTCGAGCCACCAAATATGATATACTGGTGGCATGACGAAAC
>CALGNM010000259.1 GCA_937958665.1 uncultured bacterium
CCACCGAGATCTACACTCTTTCCCTACACGACGCTCTTCCGATCTGAACTCCGGCCCCTTGCCTTTTCCCGATTGGCAGTTGGATCACCTCCCGGCAGCTGTCGCCGGAAACAGTTCCCTCCAGGCCCTCTCGGCCCTTCTCCTAAGTTCCTTCACAGACCCCCGATTGGCAATCACCAGGTCGGCCTTACGCCTCAAGCCGGCTGGCCGGGGCTGGGCCTGAAAAATCCTCCGGGCCCGTTCCCGGGTCAGCCCCCTTCCCATCAGGCGGGCCAGCCGGGCTGGCCGGGGGGCCTCCACCACCACCAGCCGATCGACCCGGCGGTCCATTCCCCAGGGGACAATCAGCGCGGCATCGATCACCACCGGCCGGAACGGCTTCCTCCTCATCAGAAGCCCGGCCCGCCTGGTGATCTCCGAGACCAGCCGAGGGTGAACTATCCGGTTAAGGCGGGCCAATTGCCGGCGGTCGGAAAAAACGACCCGCCCCAATTTGGAACGGCTGATGGCCCCGGAAGCAGTCAGAATGGCCGGTCCGAAGGCTTTCACCAGCCGGCCATAGCAGGGGGAATTTTTATGAAGCAAACCATGCCCCACCCGGTCGGCATCTATCAACCGGGCCCCCATCCGGGAGAAGACCTCGGCCACAGTGGTCTTGCCCGATCCGGCCAGCCCGGTCAGCCCTATCAGCCGGGCCCGGGGCGGCCTAATCCCTGGCATCTCGCTCCTGGCCTTCCCTCTCCTCCGGCTGGCTGTCCCGGATATCTCCCTCCCGGTCCGGCAGCAGGTCCCAGAGGTCGTAGACATCATAATAATCGTCGTCCGGGCCGTAATAGAAAAGTTCCAGGAAGTTGGATTCGTCGGCCGAGTCAGCCTTGGCCGGGGCCTCGCTTATTCCCGACGGACCGGCCAATGCTCCGTTAGAGTCGGCCGGGGCAACGGCAGAGCTGTCCAAGGTTTGGCCCGATGAGGCGGCTCCGGCCAGCGCCAACCAAAAGACCATCGCCAGTCTGGGCATCTTCTTCATCTTCCCCATTCTCCGTTCAGAACCTTTTCACCAGGGACACCTGCCCCGGCCCGGCCTGCAGGGAAAGGCTGGGCTCGCTGTGCTGGTCGAACTTGAACAGGTGGGCGTCCACATAGGCATCGGCCAGGGACAGGGTCCAGATGCCGATGAACCACCATTTGTACTTGCGGCGCCGGGCGTCGTGGTAGTTGTAATCATCCGGGTCGGTGTTGCCCACCGCCGCCAAATCCTCCCGGCGGTAGCAGCAGCCCAGGTAGCCCAGCCCGCCGGCGAAGGCCGCCGCCCTCAGGTATTGCTGGGTGTAGAGCTGGCCGCCCCCGGGCACCGCCGCCGACAGGCAGACCGCCAGCAGGGGGGAGCGGCGGGGCACCTGGTCCGGCCGGGACTCCTCCGCCCGGGCGGAGCCGGCCGCCAGCAGGACGGAGCCCAAAAGGGTTATCAGCCATTTATTCATATCTGCCACTTCAACACGAATTCCTCGGCCGGACGGACGGCGGTCAAGCCGCGGCGGCGGCCGGCCTGCACCAGGTTGATCTCCACCGGTTGGTCCTCCCTCCGGTCGCAGTAGCGGGCCAGGATCCTCCCGGCCGTCTCCAAATCCTCCTCCGTCAGCCGGCCCCTCAAAATTCCCACCGGACCCTTGATGCCCTCGGCCGGCCGAATGACGGCATCGTCACCATCGGCCATGGCCAGCAGCTTTTGGTTCTCCGACTTGTTCCTTCCCAGCACCAGCTTGGCCCCGCCCTCCAGGCGGAAATGACGGCCCAATCCCATCAGCTCGGTGTCGCGGCGCACCAGCCCCTCGTGGGCCATCAGTTCCTTGAGCCGCTGGGAATACCGGGACTCGGTCAAAAGACAGCCCCCGGCCGGCTGGGGGTATTTTTTTATCCCGAACCGGCGGGCCAATTCCTCCTGCCGTTTGCGGCCCCGGCCGGAGATATCATAGAGCTTCTCCCGGTCGACCCACCCCTCCCGTTCCGGCCTGGTGGGCTCCAGCAGTCTGGCCGACAGCGGCCTCAGCACCAGGTCCCGGTCGCCCGAGAGTTTTAGAACGGCATTGAGCCCGCCCCTGGTCTGGGACATGGGCCTCTCTCCCAGCACCTCTCCGGTAACCAGGAAGAAGGCCTGGTATCTGGCCAGCAGTCCATGGGCGGTCCTCAGCATCAGGCCGTGGCAGTCGATGCAGGGGTTCAGGTTGCCGCCGAAGCCGTAACGGGGGTTTTTCATCATGGCGAAATAATCTTCGGTGAAGTCATGCTCGATGAGCCGGATGCCCAGGGTGGCAGCCGCGGCCCGGGCGTTCTCCGGCCCGAAGAAGGGGGTGACGAAGCACAGACCCAGCACCTCGACGCCCTGCTCCATCACCACCCGGGCCGCCAGGATGCTGTCCAGGCCGCCGGATAACAGGGCCAGGCACCTCATGGCCGCCCAGCAGTAATCAGGCATCTTATCATCTGCCGAAAGGAGTGTGTATTCCCAGGGCCAGTCCTATTGAGGGCGACCAGTTTTTGGCCGGATACAACAGCTTCAGGTCTTCGGAGAAGCTGTAATAAGTGATTCCGGCCAGCAGTTCGGCCTTGAATATTTCCCAAAAGTCCCTCTCCAACGATACTTTTATGGTCCCGGTTGAGGTCCGTTCGCTGTAGAAGTATGATGCCCCGTCCCAGCTGAACCCCAGCCCAGCGGCTATCACCAGGGGAACGATCCCGGACTCGAAGCGGGCCGTACTGGTGCCCCGGCCACCGCCGGCCGCCAGCCGACACCTGAAGCCCCGGCCCAACGGCAGGCGCCAGGTGGCCTTGAGCCGGTACAGGTCCCGTTCCAGGACGGTGCCGGAAAAGAATGACGCCGCCATCTCCCGGAACGGATCCCCCTCCTCGTGTTCCAACTCCAGACCCGCCCCGTGCCAGGTAAGGATGATGATGCTGCCGATGGAGGTCAAGTTGTCCTGCAGCTGGAGTCCGCCCTGATAATCCAGGCGAGGTGCGTCGTTGGCCCAGTCGAAACCCCAGGCGGTTGAGGCTAAGGCCAGGATGGCCGGAAACCATCGGATTTTATTTGGCAGGTCCCTGATGGTCGACAAGCCCATGGCCGCCACCTCAGAAATAATAGTAGATGGTCCGGTAGTCCTCGGGGTCCTCGCCCCGCCTTTTCAGCTCCTGCAGATAGTCGTAGATGGGGACGTCGTGGTCCACGTAGGTATCCACCATGGCCAGCTTCTTCTCCCAGGGGTGGAACTCGTAGACCCGGGAGCCGTCGGGCAGGATGGTCAGCAGGGTGTGGTGCTGTTCGGCCCGCAGGTAATTCTTGCCCAGCCGGGGGACGTTGTACACCGGCTCGTCGGTGCGGAGCAGCCCGGGATAGAGCCGGGCCTCCTCCTTGACCTCCTGCTGGAGGCGGGCCAGCGGCACCCGGTAGTTGCGGGTCTCCTCCTTGCCCTTGGTGTTGAAGGTATAGTAGGGATCCACCCCGATCAGCCGCAGCACCCGGCGCAGGGCCGCCAGCTCGAAGCGCCGGCTGTTCTCCACCGTGAACACCGCCTGGTTGTAGACCGACATACCCCGGCGCCGGAACTTCTGGACCGCCTCCATGGCCTGGGGGGTGACCTCATAGCAGTGCTCGAAGTGGGTGACCAGGGCTACCTCCCGCCGGCCCGGCTGATGGTGCCGGGCGATGATGTCGGCCAGGCGGTCGGTGATCCGCTGGGGCAGGACCACCGGGGTCCGCGAGCCTATTCGCATCCTTTCGATATGTTCTATCCGGGCCAGTTTGGACAGCACATTGTCGATCCGGTCATCATCCATCACCAGGGGGTCGCCCCCGGTGACCAGCACCTCGCTGATCGCCGGATGTTCGGCGATCCAGTCGATGGCCCGGGCCAGCTTGTCCTCCGGGGCCAGGGCCTGGGGGCACATGGCGTCCTCGATCTCCCAGTTGCGCTGGCAGTAGACGCAGATCTGGCTGCAGGTGTTGTAGGGCTTCAGAATCACGATCCGGGGATAGCGCCGGGTCACCAGGTCCACCGGGGAGGTGTCGTGCTCCAGCATGAAGTCCAGGGAATGGGAACGGTCCTCCTTATTCTTGAGCATCTTCTTGACGTAGTTGGAGGGCGGGATCACCTGGGCCCGCACCGCATGGTCCCGGGTCCGGGAGGGCTGGCGGTCCATCAGCGAAACATAATAGGGGGTGATGCCGAACGGCAGCCTGCCGGACTTGGCCTTGTCGATGGCCTTGCGCTCCTCGTCGCTCAGCTCCACCAGCTCGGCCAGCTGCTGGGAGGTTCTGATGATGTGGGACAGCTGCCATTGGTGGTCGGTCCAATCATCGGCCGAAGCCCCGAAATGCTTGAGGATGCGGTCCCGGTTTTGCTCCCGCTCTTTCTGCACCTGGTCATCCAGCCCGGACGGATAGCGCTTGATGAATTGGTCGCAGCGCCGGGCCATGGCGTCCAGCTGGTCGGAGCGCTGCTGGGCGGCCTCCCGTCCGTGGCTTTCGGCCGAGGTGGAGTAGATCTCGTTGTCGTAGACCCGGCTGCGTCCGGTGGTGCCCAGCAGTATCTGGATCAGGTCCTCGAAGAAGGCGTCGGACAGGTTGTCCGGCAGCCCCTCGGCCTCCCCCTGGGACAGCCGCCACAGCAGGGGCATGATGCTGAAGCCCGACAGGCTTTCGCTGCGGACCGAGACGATCCGCCGCAGGGCCAGGATACAGCTGATCTGCAGGGCCCACTCCAGCCCCCGGGGGCTGATCACCTCCAGGTTCAGCATCTGGTACATCTCGTTGAGGTATGACACCAGCAGGTTCTTGGCCACCTGGTGGTTGGGGGCGTCCTTCAAAATCCCCCCGATGGTCGGGTTGGCCTGCAGCAGCCGCTCGACCTGTTCCCTCTTATAGCTCATGGTCCGTCCTCCTTTCCTGGCTCCCGCCGGTCAACTATGCCGTTTTAGTCATATGCCTCCGTTAATTCGGGCCTCAGAAACCGTCCCCGGTGATGGCCTCCACCGCCCCGGGGATGATGGATATCTGGTAGCGCTTCTCCCGGGTGGGCAGCAGTTCGCCGTCCACCTGAACGGCGATCGGCTGGTCGGACTCCACCACCACCTGCCGGGCCCGGCCCATCACCACCTGCTTGAGATGGGTGTGCTGGCCGGTAAAGCTCTTGGGGATGTGGCGGAAGAACTCCAGCCAGGTCAGCCGGTGGATGATGCAGATGTCCAGCCAGCCGTCGTCGATCCTGGCCTGGGGGGTCAGCAGGTAGCCCCCGCCCACCGAGCGGCCGTTCATCACCTCCACCAGCAGGGCCTCCACCCACAGCTTTCCGCTCCCGAAGTCCAGGCTGAAGCGCTGGCCCTGGTAGCGCATCAGGGCCCGGACGGTGGCCAGCACATAGAGCTTGAGGTCGCGCAGGCCCTTTATCTTCTGCTTCTCGACGATCACCTCGCCGTCCAGCCCCAGGCCCAGCGAGTTGAAGTAGTGGCGCCCGTTGACCACCCCGGCGTCCATCCGGATGGTGCGGCGGCGCCGGATGGCCTCCACCGCCCGGGCCACCTCCCGGCTGGCGCCCAGCGACTTGGCCAGGTCGTCGCCCGAGCCCAAGGGGATCATCCCGAACACCGCGCCGCTCCCCACCAGGGCCCCGGCCGTCTCCCCGGCCACCCCGTCGCCCCCGCAGGCCACCACGGTGGCGAAGCCCCGCTCCACCGCCTCCCGGGCCAGCCGTCCGGCGTCCCCCTCTTTGCCGGTCAGCGACAGGTCGAAGTTGATGCCGGCCGCCTTCAGCTGGGCCTTGACCTGCTCCAGGTGCCCGGCGGCCTCCCCGCCATGGGCCAGGGGATTGAAGATCACCTTGGTGCGCAGCATAATAAAGAATCTTGGATTCAGAATTTGGAATGTTGAATCATTGTATCACACGTTTTTCCGGATAGATGTCATATAACCTTGCAATAACTTGCTTACAACATCAAGGCCCGATATCAATTCATCACTTCTACCGTAACCCAGATCAGCCGCCAGTATCAGATAATACCTGACTTCTTCCAGCGATCCCTGTGCGATATTCAAAAAACGCAATTTATCAGGTTTCCCCTTTTTCTTGAACCCCTCGGCAATGTTAGCGGGCACGGAAATAACAGCTCTCCGTATCTGGGGAACCAAGCAATAAATTTCCTTGCTGGGAAAATTGTCAGCATACCGATAAATATCCAAAACTAGCTGGTGGCCCTTTTGCCAGACCACCAGATCCCTAAACGACTTTGCTGGCTCCCTGACCATACTCACTCTGCGATTAAAAATTCGATATTCTTTCTTCAATGTTCCGTATTCGGTAAAATCAAATCTCCCCAATCGCCTCTATCTCCACCCTGGCGTCCTTGGGCAGGCGGGCCACCTGGAAGGCCGAGCGGGCCGGCGGGGCCTGGTTGAAATATTCGCCGTAGACCTCGTTCATGGCGGCGAAGTCGTTCATGTCGGCCAGGAAAACCGTGCACTTGATGACCTTCTTCAGGCTGGAGCCGCCGGCCTCCAGCACCGCCTTGAGATTTTCCATCACCTGCCGGGTCTGGGCCTTGATGTCGCCCTCCACCAGCTGGCCGGTCTTGGGATCCAGCGGGATCTGGCCCAGATCGGAAGAGCGTCGTGTAGGGAAAGAGTGGAGATCTCGGTGGGCGC
>CALGNM010000260.1 GCA_937958665.1 uncultured bacterium
ACCACCGAGATCTACACTCTTTCCCTACACGACGCTCTTCCGATCTAACGGCCCTGGCCTACCGGGCTTATTTCGCCTTCATCCGCAACCCCCTGACCAACTCTAAGGGAGAGAACACCAGCGCCAGCTATGGGTTCGTCAGCATCCTGCTCAACCTGCTGAAGAACTACCAGCCCGATTATCTGGGGGTGGCCTTCGACACCAAAGCTCCCACCTTCCGGCACGAGCGGTACCAGGCCTACAAGGCCCAGCGCCCCGGCATGCCCGATGAGCTTAGGGCCCAACTGCCCCGGATCCGCCAGATATTGGAGGCCATGGAGGTGGCAATTTTGGAGAACGATGGCTACGAGGCCGACGACGTTTTGGCCGGGCTGGCCAAGCAGGCCGAAGCCAAGGGGTGGCTGAGCTACATAGTCACCGGAGACAAGGACCTACTGCAGATAGTCAACGACCGGATCAAGGTGATCCGGCCCCGGGCCGGCAAGAGCGAGGAGCAGATATATGGGCCGGCCGAGGTGCTGAAGACCTACGGGGTAGGCCCGGACCGGATCGTGGACATCTTCGCCCTGTCCGGCGATGCGGTGGACAACGTCCCCGGGGTGCCGGGCATCGGCCCCAAGACTGCCACCGAGCTGATCATGCAGTTCGGCTCTTTCGATGAGCTATACCGCCGGTTGGATCAGGTGAAGAAGCCCCGCATCAGGAAACTGCTGGAGGAGAACCGGGACCAGGCTCTGATGTCCAAAGAGCTGGTGACCCTGCGGCTGGAGGAGCTGCCGCTGGTCTCCCTGGCCGACCTTCGGGTCCACCATCCAGACCAGGAGCGGCTGGCCGGGCTGTTCCGGGAAATGGAGTTCGGCTCATTGCTCAGGGAATACCTGTCCGGCCGGGTCAAGGAGATGGAGCTTAAGCCGGTCAAGGCCGGTACTGACCTGGAACTGGTGCTGGAAAAGATCAAAAAGGCCAAGGCCTTCTGCTTTGAGCCGGACATCCGGCAGGGAAAACTAATGCGGGTAGTCCTGATGATCGACGGCAAGCCCCTGATCATCGAAAGCCGGGGCCTGCCCAAACTGGATCCGCTGTGGAAGAGCCCCGCCATCGAGAAGGCCGGCCACGATCTGAAAGGCACCATTCGAAGGGGCGGCCTGGAACTGGCTGGCCCGTTGTTCGACACCATGCTGGCCTCCTATTTGCTTGACCCCTCCTGGAGGCACCACCAGTCCCTGGAGGCCCTGGCCGGGGAACATCTGGGCCTGGCCTTCGAAGCCGCAACTCCCCCAGGGCAGAAGCAGACCGAGCTGGCCTTCGAGACGGACCAGCCGGGAAACGACCAGCTGCTGGGCCGGAGGCTGGACGCGGTAAAATCCCTGCGGGACAAGTTCCGCCGAGAATTGGATGACAAAAACCTGACCGAGCTTTTCCAAAAAGTGGAGATGCCCCTGCTGACGGTGCTGGCCGGCATGGAGTCGGCCGGGGTGCTGTTGGACTTGGATTTCTTCCAGGAGATGTCAAGGGACCTGGAAAGGCAGATATCCCGGCTCGAAAAGGAGATATACCGGGAAGCCGGGCAGGAGTTCAACATCAATTCCCCCAAACAGCTGGGGGTGATACTGTTTGATAAGCTGAAGGTCGGCAAGGCCAGGAAGACCAAGACCGGCTATTCCACCGACGTCACGGTCCTGGAATCGCTGGCCGGAGCCCATCCCTTGCCCCGTCTGGTGCTGGACTACCGCCAACTCTACAAACTGAAGTCCACCTATGTGGATGCCCTGCCGGCCTTGGTCAACCCTGAAACCAGCCGGCTGCACACCACCTTCAACCAGGCCCTCACCGAGACCGGGCGGCTGTCATCCTCCGATCCCAACCTGCAGAACATACCCATGCGGGAGGGGGTGGGCCGGGAGATCCGCAAGGGCTTTGTCGCCCCCCGGGGATTCCGGCTGTTGTCGGCCGACTACTCCCAGGTTGAGTTGAGGCTGGTGGCCCATCTGTCCGGGGACCAGCGGCTGCGGGAGGCCTTCATCGCCGGGAGGGATATCCACACCGAGACGGCCTGCGCCGTGTTCGGCTGTCCCGAATCCCAGGTTTCGCCCGACATGAGGCGAAAGGCCAAGGCCATCAACTTCGGCATAATCTACGGCATGGGGCCATATGGACTGGCCCAGCAGCTTTCGATCGGGATCGCCGAGGCCTCGGACTTCATCGCCCGTTACTTCGGCCAGTTCCCCCAGGTGCAGGCCTGGATCGCCCTGACCATAGAGCAGGCCAGGAAAGACGGCTTCGTCTGCACCATGCTGGGACGGAGGCGCTACCTGCCGGACATCAGCTCCGACAACGGCCAGCGGCGGGCCTTCGCCGAGCGGACCGCGGTCAATACCCCCATCCAGGGGACGGCGGCCGACCTGATCAAGCTGGCCATGGTCAACATTGCCAGGAGGTTTCAGGATGATAAACTGAGCAGCCGGATGATTCTTCAGATCCATGACGAACTGTTGTTCGAGGTCAAACGGGACGAGTTGTCCGGGGTCAGGTCCCTGGTCAAGCAGGAGATGGAGCAGGCGGTGGAGCTGACGGTGCCGATAGTGGTGGAGACAGGGGAGGGCCGGAACTGGTTCGAGGCCCACTGAAGCATAGAGCAATTCACTATGAATACAACAATATGAACAAGGAATTCCGCAAAATACTCTGGCCGATTGCCCTAATCGCCCTGCTGGTGATTCTTTCCTCCTTCCTGCTCTACGGACTGGCCCGGATGGAGGGGCGGGAGGTGTCCCTGCTGCGGAGCCTGTACATGGTGGCCATCACCATCTCCACCATCGGCTACGAGGACATGATCGGCACCCAGGGCAGCCGCCTGCTGACCCTGGTCAACATAGCTCTGATCTTCGTCTACATGATCGGGGTGGCCTACGCAGTCTCAAACTTCACCGCCTTCCTGATCGAGGGCCGGCTGAACCGGATCTTCCAGCTCAGGAAACTACTGAAGAGGATAAGGAGAATGGACAAGCACTACATCATCTGCGGGGTAAAGGATATCGGGATCTTTGTGGCCCGGGAGCTGAGGGAGACCAAGCGTCCCTTCGTGGTGATAGATGACAACCCCCACGCCCTGGAGGTGGTCCGCAAGGAGATCCCCGACCTGGTGGCCCTGGAGGGTGACCCTACTGACGACAACGTCCTGCTGGAGGCCGGGATCAAGCGGGCCCAGGCCCTGATCGCGGCCCTGGAGACGGACAAGGACAACCTCTACCTGGTGGTGGCGGCCAAGGATCTGAACAACGACATCAAGATCGCCTCCCGCTTCAACAATCCGGCCACCCGGCACAAATTCGTCAACGCCGGGGCCTCGTACCTGGTGTCGCCCAATATGATCGGTGGGATGCGGATCGCCTCGGAGCTGGTGCGGCCGGTGACGGTTTCCTTCCTGGACACCATGCTCCGGAGCAAGAAGCACGACGCCATGCGGGTGGAGGAATTTTTGGTGCCGACAAATTCCGGCTTCATCGGACGGACGCTGCTGGATGTGCACAAAGAGACCGGGGTGCTGGTGATCTCGGCCAAGCGCCCGGACAGCGATGATTACGACTACAATCCCGACCCGATGATGAAGATTGTTCCGGGAATGGTGCTGATATTCATCGCCACACCGGACAAGAGGATTGGATTGGAGAGAAAATTGACTGAATAAACCGGTATTTAATATCCACACTTGCCCCCTTGTTAGGGGGCTTTTTTTATTGCCTTTTGGACCAATTAACATAACTTTTCTGCTTATCGCAAAAAAAAGTAAAAAAAACTCATTTTTTGCTTGACAATGGGGCCAAATATATAGATCGGAAGAGCACACGTCTGAACTCCAGTCACCGAATACGATCT
>CALGNM010000261.1 GCA_937958665.1 uncultured bacterium
CACCGAGATCTACACTCTTTCCCTACACGACGCTCTTCCGATCTGCATCGAGATCAAGGTGGGCAACGCCATGCCCCTGGCCGAGATTCCGCTGGGCAGCGCGGTCCACAACATTGAACTGAAGAAGGGCAAGGGCGGACAGCTGGTCCGCACCGCCGGCGGCTCGGCCCAGCTGATGGCCAAGGAGGGCGAATACGCCCATCTGCGGCTGCCCTCGGGTGAGGTCCGGCTGGTCCGGCTGGAGTGCTATGCCACCCTGGGCCAGGTGGGCAACCTGGAGCACGAGAACATTTCCATCGGCAAGGCCGGCCGCAACCGCTGGCTGGGTATCAAGCCCCACAGCCGGGGGGTGGCCAAGAATCCCCACGACCATCCGATGGGGGGCGGTGAGGGCAAATCCTCCGGCGGGCGGCACCCCTGCAGCCCCAAGGGTCTGCTGGCCAAGGGCAAGAAGACCCGCAAGAAGAAGAACCCAACCAGCAAATTCATCCTGAAGAGGAGAAAGTAATGTCTCGCTCCCTCAAAAAAGGGCCCTTCATCGACCCCAAGCTGATGGCCAAGGTGGAGGCCATGCTTTCCTCCGGCGACAAGAAGGTCATCAAGACCTGGGCCCGGCGCTCCATCATTCCCCCGGAGTTCGTCAGCTTTACCATTGCGGTCCACAACGGCAACAAGTTCATCCCGGTATATATCACCGAGAACATGGTGGGACACAAACTGGGCGAGTTCGCCCCCACCCGCACCTTCCGCAAGCACGGGGCGGTGGGCAAGGACGACGACAAGAAGAAGAAGACCGAGACCACTACCGCCGCCATCCCGGCCGGAGCCCCGGCGGCCCCGGCGGCCAAGGCATAAGGAGCGACAGACATGGAAGCTTTATCCAGAAAGAGGCATATCCGGATCACCCCCCGCAAGATGAGGGCGGTGGCCGACCTGGTCAGGGGCAAGAAATGCAACGATGCCCTGTCCATCCTCAAGTTCGTGCCCAAGGCGGCCAGCCCCCATCTGGCCAAGGCCATCAAGTCGGCGGTGGCCTCGGCGGTGGAGACCTCCGGCAACACCAAGGCCGACCCCGACACCCTGCGGATCTCCGAGATCCGGGTGGACGAGGGGATCATCATCAAGCGGTTCCGCCCCCGGGCCAGGGGCCGGGCCGACCGCCGTCTGAAGCGCACCAGCAACCTTTTGGTTCGGGTTTCCGACCAGAAAAAATAAAATTACGGAGGTAATGGTTTGGGCCAGAAGACACATCCCATAGGGCTTCGGCTGGGCATCATCAAGAGCTGGGATTCCCGGTGGTTCGCCAAGGGCGATTTCGCCGCCCTGCTGGAGGAGGACGAGAGGATCCGCCGCTACCTGAGGCAGAAACTGATGAATGCCAGCGTTTCCAAGATAGAGATCGAGAGGACATCCAAGCGGGTGACCGTCACCATCCACACCTCCCGGCCCGGCATCGTCATCGGCCGCAAGGGGGGGGAGATCGATAAGCTGAAGGCCGAGATCCAACACCTGACCTCCCAGAAGGAGGTCAACCTCAACATCCAGGAGGTCAAGGTGGCCGAATTGGATGCCAAGCTGGTGGCCGACAATATCGCCCGTCAGCTGGAACAGCGGATTTCCTTCCGGCGGGCCATGAAGAAGGCCGTCCAGGGCACCCTCCGGATGGGGGCCCAGGGCATCAAGATCTCCTGCGGCGGCCGGCTGGGCGGGGCCGAGATCGCCCGGACCGAGAGCTACCGCGAGGGCCGGGTGCCGATGCACACCCTGCGGGCCGATATCGACTATGCCACCTCCACCTCCCACACCACTTTCGGCTGCATCGGGGTCAAGGTCTGGATCTTCCGGGGCGAGGTGCTGGGCCGGCAGATGGTGGCCAAATAGGAACCTTTCACACCAACCGACATTCTGGAGTGGTAGAATAATATGCTGATGCCAAAGCGGGTGAAACACCGCAAACAGAGAAGGGGCCGCCGCTGCGGGCTGGCCACCCGGGGCCATTACGTGGCCTTCGGAGAGTTTGGCCTGCAGTCGCTGGATGCCGCCTGGATCACCGACCGGCAGATAGAGGCCGCCCGGGTGGCCATGACCCGGTTCATCAAGCGGGGGGGCCGGGTGTGGATTCGGATCTTTCCCGACAAACCGGTCACCTCAAAACCGGCCGAGACCAGGATGGGCAAGGGCAAGGGCGCTCCCGACCACTGGGTGGCGGTGGTCAAGCCGGGCCGGGTGATGTTCGAGATCGGGGGAATCCCCGAGGCCACCGCCCGCAAGGCCATGGAGCTGGCCTCCCATAAACTGCCCATCAAGACCAGGATGATTGAACGCCACCGCCATATCGAGGTAACGCCATGAAGAAGACCAAGCAACTGAGGGAGATGACCCGGTCCGAGGTGGAGCAGAAGCTGAAGGAGGAGAGCCAGGCCGGGTTCAACCTGAAACTGCGCCGCAGCACCCAGCAGCTGCCCAACCCCCTGCAGCTAAGGCACGGCCGCCGCAACATAGCCCGCCTGAAGACGGTGCTCAACGAGGATTCCAAGGGGATCCGCAAACTGGCCTCCGGCGCCGGAACCAAGGAGTAGCATATGGCAGAGAGAAACCTGAGAAAGACCAGGATCGGACGGGTAGTGGGCGACAAGATGAACAAGACCCTGATCGTGGCGGTGGAGCGGCGGGTGAAGCACCCACTGTACAACCGGGTGGTCAAGCGGACCACCAAATATTACGTCCATTCCGAGGACCAGTCAGCCAAGCTGGGCGACTCGGTCCGGATCATAGAGACCCGGCCCCTCTCCAAGACCAAGCGCTGGCGCCTGGTGGAGGTTATGGAGAAGGCCAAATAGCCTGGTCTCCGGATAAGCATAAAGCCATCAAACAAGGCAGGGAAAAATGATTCAACAGTACACCAGGTTAACCATCGCCGACAACTCCGGGGCCAAGAAGGCCATGTGCATCCAGGTGATGGGCGGCCACTACCGGCGCTACGGGAGCTTGGGCGACATCATCAAGATCGCCGTCAAGGACGTCCTGCCGGGGGGCGGCATCAAGAAGGGGGAGGTGGCCCGGGCGGTGATCGTCCGCACCCGCAAGGAGGTCCGCCGCAAGGATGGGTCTTACATCCGGTTCGACGACAACGCCGCGGTGATCATCGACGACAAGAACGAACCCAAGGGCACCCGGATCTTCGGTCCGGTGGGGCGTGAGCTGCGGGACCGGCAGTTCATGAAGATCATATCCCTGGCCCCGGAAGTGATATAGGAGCTGAGAAAGATGAAGATCAAGAAGAACGACAACGTGATGGTGATCGCCGGCAACGACAAGGGCAAGCGGGGCAAGGTCCTCAAGATTCTGCCGGACAAGGGGCGGGCCATCGTGGAGGGGGTCAATTTCATCAAGCGGCACACCAAGCCCCGCAAGCAGGGCCAGAAGAGCGGGATCCTGGAGAAGGAGGCCGCCCTCAACGCCAGCAACCTGATGGTGGTCTGCTCCAAGTGCGACAAGGGGGTCAGGGTTGGCACCCGGACCCTGGCCGACGGCAAGCGAGCCCGGATCTGCCGTTCCTGCGGCGAGATGCTGGACAAGGAATAGTTTACTTTCAAATAAAGTGGGAATAAGATGGCAAGATTGAGAGAGAAATACAACAAAGAGACCAAGCCGGCCCTGATAAAAAAATTCGGCTACAAGAGCGTGATGCAGGCCCCCCGGCTGGAGAAGGTGGTGGTCAACATGGGGCTGGGCGAGGGCACCCAGGATCCCAAGCTGGTGGAGGCGGCGGCCAAGGACCTGGCCACCATCACCGGCCAGAAGCCTTCCATCCGCAAGGCCAAGAAGTCCATCGCCACCTTCAAGCTGCGGGCCGGGGTGCCCATCGGGGCCATGGTGACCCTGCGGGGCAACATCATGTACGAGTTCTTGGACCGGCTGATCAACGTGGCCATTCCCCGCATCCGGGACTTCAAGATCGGAAGAGCGTCGTGTAGGGAAAGAGTGTAGATCTCGGTGGTC
>CALGNM010000262.1 GCA_937958665.1 uncultured bacterium
GATCGTATTCGGTGACTGGAGTTCAGACGTGTGCTCTTCCGATCTGTTTGTTTCTTGTCCGACATGGTAAATGCTCCTTTTTATTCCTGATTGTTATTGTTTGAATTCTATTACTGGGCTTCCTTCTGCTTGGCGATGGCATCCACCGTCCCCACGAACTTGCGGATGATGCCCTCCAATGTCCCCACCAGGCCGGAGATCGGGGACTGCAGGGCGGACAGCACCTGGGAGATCAGCACCTCCCGGCTGGGCAGCAGGGCCAGCTGCTTGACCTGCTTGACGTCGACCACCTTGCCCTCCACCACTCCCACCTTGACCGAGGGCTTGTCATCGTCCTTGGCGAATTCCACCAGGATCTTGGCCGGGATGATGGGGTCCTTGACCCCGAAGGCCAGCCCGGTGGGTCCGGTCAGGTAGTCCAGCAGCATCTCCAGTCCGGCGTTCTTGGCGGCCAGCTGGGCCAGGGTGTTCTTGACCACCTGATATTCCACCGAGGCCTCCCGGAGCCGCTTGCGGAGCTCGGTGGCCCGCACCACGTCCAGCCCGGTGAAATCGGTCAGATAGACCGCCTTGCAGGACTTCATCTTCTCGGTCAGCTCCAGGACTATCTTCTCTTTTTCCTGTTTGATCATAATCGCATCCTCACTTTCCCGAGCCCGACAGTTCGGCCAGGGAGATCTTCACCCCGGGGCTCATGGTGGCCGAAATGGACAGGCTTTTGATGTAGGTCCCCTTGGCCGAGGACGGCTTGGCCCGCATCACCTCGGCGATCACCGCCCGGGCGTTGGCCGACAGCTTGGCGCTGTCGAACGATTTCTTGCCCACCGGCAGGTGCAGGTTGCCCTGCTTGTCCAGGCGGTACTCGATCTTGCCGGCCTTGGAGTCCTTGACCGCCTTGGCCACGTCGAAGGTGACGGTGCCGGTCTTGGGGTTGGGCATCAGGCCCCGCACCCCCAGGATCTTGCCCAGCTTGCCCACCTGGCTCATCATGTCGGGGGTGGCGATGGCCACGTCGAAGTCGGTCCAGCCCTCGGAGACCTTCTTGATCAGATCCTCGGATCCGCAGTAGTCGGCCCCGGCCTCCTTGGCTTCGGCCTCCTTCTCGGCCTTGGCGAACACCAGCACCCTGACCTTCTTGCCGGTGCCGTGGGGCAGCAGGACTGTGCCCCGCAGGTTCTGGTCGGACTTCTTGGGGTCCAACCCGGTCCTCAGGGACAGCTCCACCGTCTCATCGAATTTGGCGAAGGCCGTCTCCTTGACCTTTTCCACCGCCTCGGCCAGGGTATACTCCTTGGCGGCCTCCAGTTTCTTGAGCGCGTTGTTGTACCTTTTCCCTCTTTTCATCTTCCTCCTTCCTGGTTTGTAGCGGAGCCGGCGGATGCTTTTGGCACTCCGGCCGCCTCCTCCCAGCGGGATTGCGGTTGTTGCTTATATCTTGCCGAAAATTATTGGCCGATCTCGATGCCCATGCTGCGGGCGGTGCCCTTGACCATCATCATGGCGGCCTCGACGCTGGCGGCGTTGAGGTCGGCCATCTTCTTGGTGGCGATCTCCCTGACCTGCTCCTCGGTGACCTTGCCCACCTTGGTGCGGTTGGGCACCCCCGAGCCCTTGGCCAGCCCGGCCGCCTTCTTCAGCAGCACCGCGGCCGGCGGGGTCTTGGTGATGAAGGAAAAGCTGCGGTCCTTGTAGACGGTGATGACGCAGGGTATGATCAGCCCCTCCTGCCCGGCGGTCTTGGCGTTGAACTGCTTGCAGAACTCGGGGATGTTCACTCCGTGCTGTCCCAGGGCCGGTCCCACCGGGGGGGCCGGATTGGCCTGTCCGGCCGGCACCTGGAGTTTGACCATGGCGGTGACTATCTTAGCCATCTCTTCTCTCTTGGTTGGTTATTTATTCGGTCACAGACTGTTGATCTGCATGAAATCCAGCTCCACCGGGGTGGTCCGGCCGAAGATGGTGACCATCACCCGGACCTTGCCATGCTCGTTGTCGATGTCCTCTATCACTCCGGTGAAACTGCTGAACGGCCCGTCGACGATCTTGACCGTCTCGCCCTTCTGGTAGGGGATCTCCACCGGGCCCTGCCGCTTCTCGCCCTCCATCCGGGCGATCAGGCGCTGGGCCTCGGAGTCCCGCATCGGCTGGGGCTTGCGGCGGGTGCCCAAAAAGCTGGTCACCCCCGGGGTGGTGGACACCACGTTCCAGACCGCATCGGTCATATCCATCTCCACCATCAGGTAGCTGGGGAACAGCTGCTTGGCGGTGGTCTTGCGGCGGCCCTTCTTGATCTCGGTCACCTCCTCGGTGGGGATCAGCACCCGGCCCACCTTGTCCTGCAGGCCGAAGCGCTGGGCGGCCGATTCCAGGGCCGATTTCACCCGGTTCTCATGTCCGGCATAGGTGTGGATGACGTACCAGCGCATGGCCATCAGAAGCGGCCCAGAAAGTAGGTGATGCTGACCGACAGGATGCGGTCCACCACTCCGATGAAGGCCGCCACTATCAGCGACACCACCATCACCACCATGGTGGATTGGATCAGCTCCTCGCGGCTGGGCCAGCTGACCTTGGTGAACTCCACCCTGACGTCCTTGATGAACTGCCAGAACTTGTTGAACATCTTAAAACCCTTCGCTTGTTCCTTGGCCGGCGGATAGGCCCCGGCCGGCCGGAGTGGCAGGCCAGGAGGGACTTGAACCCCCAACATCCGGTTTTGGAGACCGGCGCTCTACCATTAGAGCTACTGGCCTACGCCTACCTGGTTTCCTTGTGAGCGGTGTGCTTCTTGCAGAAACGGCAGTACTTCTTGAACTCCACCCGGTCGGGATGCTTGCGCTTGTTCTTGTCCCCGTTGTAGTTCCGGCGCTTGCATTCGGTGCAGGCCAAGGTTATCAACTCTCGCATTATATGAACATCCGATTAGTGTTTGCCCGGTTGTGGTAGGGTACTACTCTATGATCTCGGTGACGGTGCCGGCCCCCAC
>CALGNM010000263.1 GCA_937958665.1 uncultured bacterium
TCAGCTATACCCGGCGGCTTGACATACCAGCTTTGGTCTATCTTCATCGGTTTTTGTCCCTAATAAAAGCGTCTATTGATCGGTCATAGGTCCTCTCGGTCTGGTCCGAGAAGTAGCAGGCCGGCAGCTGGCCCATGGATCGGTGGTAGGCTATGCATTCGCAGCAGACGCCCTTGCGGGGGCAGGGCGAGTAGCTGCAGTTGCAACTTTTAAGGTTTTGGGTCTTTTTACATTCCATCATATTTACCTTTAATTTTGCCGGCCAAGCTCATTGCGTTAATAAATTGTTCCGGCTCCTGGGTCCCGATTAATATTCTTCGGCCATCGGCAAGAATTAATTGCATACCCTGGTTCCCTGAAACATTGTAGGCCAGCCCTGCGATCCCCCGCTTGATCCCCCATCCACCGTATTCTATTATCGGCCGGTAGGTGCGAATTGAAAATTTACTGATATCCGAAAATGATATTACGATCGGTTTCCTGTGGAGTGGCACGAATTGGATGGAGATGCCCTGGCTGGTGACCCGGGTAATCAACTTCAGGAAAACGAACAGCCCGGTTATGCCCAGGCACAGCAGGGAGACCAGGGTCAAACCGAACCAGTCGGCCGGTCCGATGGTTTGAGGACGCCTTGGGCCTATAAACTGCAAAAAAAACAAGGCGAAGCAAACAACATCCATTCCGATGATGATGACCCACAGCCAGACTTGCCCAAAACGCTGATCTTCTCTGAAAATGGCAGGCTCAGGTTGCCGTCCCATCTTTTGTTCCTCCCTTCAGCAGTTCGGCCCTCTTCCGCCGGAACACCCGGCCCTTTTCCCTTCGCTCCCGCTTGAGCACCGGCCGGCTGGTCTCGTCGATTATCCAGTTCAGGAATGGAGTATAGCCGTCCTTCATCTTCCACATCACGATCTGGGGGACGGTGTCAGTATGCATTTTTTTTATGCGGGATTCTATTCGCTTGTAGAAGTTCCTCTCGGCCTGGAAGAACACCGCCCATTCGGTACGCTGCACTATCCTGCCCTGCCAGCGGAAAAGCGATTCGGCCTGGACGATATTGGCCCCGGCCACCAGTTGTTCCTCCAGCAGAGTTTGGGCCGTCTTCTCGGCCAGCTCCCGGGAAGGAAAGGTGGAGTATATTATTATACAGTTCATTGTTTCACCCTATAGGTTTATATTTCACTGGCAGATCATACCATTTTTTATTCTCACCACATTCCCCACCAATTCTACCTTGCCGTCCCGGATCACCATCCCGTCCCCGTCCTGGCAGGCATAGACCATGGCTTGATTATCAAGGGAAAATTTTTTGACAGCCTCCAGTCTATCCTCCCGCTGGTTCCAGTGTGGCAAAAAGTGGAAATCGACCAGGCCCACCGCCTGGTGCTGGTCGGTCCGGCTCTTGTAAAATACATGTGAGATGTTTATGCTGGGCGTCAGCACGATGGCCCCGGCGCTGATCCCAAGCAATATGCCGCCATTTTCATTGTATTTCCTCAACACCGGCCCGAAATCTCTTTTATGTATGGAGCCCAGAAACTGGAACGGGTCTCCGCCGGACAGGTGTATGCCATCGCAGGACAGCAGTTCTTCGGTCAAAGAGGAGTCGTATTCCTTAGTTCAGGTCGAAATACAAGAGATCTTCTATACCGTATCTTTTATAATACTCACATTTTTCACGATAATACTTCCGGGTGCCGTCCGAGGCCGAGGGAATGTAGGCCAGTCTGGGCCTATCCTTGCCGACCATCTCCAGGAACCGCCTGTCCAGTCTTTCGTTTTCCGGCACTACCTGGTCGCTGTAGAATATTATGGCCCCGACGGACACGCTCACAACTCCGGATATTTAGCAAACAGAAGGCTTAATGCCGCCAGGGAGATCCCGCATTTTATCTCGCCCCGGGCCATCATTTGCTTGACCCGGGTGACCGGCAGACGGATTATTTCCAGAATGGATTCGTCATGCTGCTGGTTGGCCAGGGAGTGTTCCTCTGTTTCCAGTTGATCGGCCAGATAGGCGATGATCTCGGCCGTCTCGTGCCCCAGGGCGGTGAAATAATTGCCCAAACGTTCGAAGCGACCGGCCCTGATGCCGATCTCCTCGAACAGTTCACGCTTGACCGATTCGACCTCGCCCTCTCCGGGATGTATGGCCCCGGCCGGCAGTTCCCAAAAAACGTCGGCCAGGGCATAACGGAATTGCTTGACCATAAACATATTCCTTTGATGGTCCAGGGCAACGACCGCCACCCCCGGCCCTTTTTCCACCACTCCGTAGATCCCTGGCTGCCCGTTGGGGTAGATTATCCGGTCCTCGCGGACCGATATCCATTGATTCCGGTAGATCCGCTTGGTGCCGGTGCGTCGCCAGCCGGCTGATTTTGTATTTTTCCCAGGATAGCCCGGCATCCTCAGGGCTGCTCCCAAACATCGTCGCCAAAAGACTGCTCTTGGCTGATAGACGAATACTTAATGCTCAAGGTTGCTTGCTCCCTTGGGTGGGCCAATTCGACCGAGAAAGGCCGAAGGTTGTCTCCCACCAACCTCCAGTCCCCGTACTCGACGCTGTACTCCAGCCGACCGGATATTTCCATGCGATATCCGGCGATCCTTCCCAACCCGGGATCCAGCCGATAACTGATTGCGCTATCGCCCTGGACAAAGAGATAGGTATAACTGCCGTTTTGATCATGGGAGACCTCATACCGGCCATCCCTTCGGGGCGGCCTTCCCGACAGGATTGAAAGCGCTTGTTTCAACTCCAGGCCGGTGCCTATCCGAGCTACCGAATCAAGCATCGCAACCGTTCCGGTCAGCCTTAACGCCCTCAGCGGCACATTAAGCCAGGCCCGATCCCCAGCCAGACAGGCCGAGGCCAACGGCAGTCCCAGAAAACCGTTCAGGTCCAACCGCACCCTTCCTCCTTCCTGCCTCCATAGCAGGGCAGCGCTTTGGAATAATTTGGGCGAATCGAAGCTCAGTTTCGCCTGAGCCATAAACGGTTGGCCTTCGTCCGCCGCCTCCCAGGCCCGCAACCAAAGGGCGGCCGGCTCATCCTGGCTCACCTTCTTGAGATGGGCACATCCGGCCAATAACAAAGCGGCCGGAAGTGCCCAATAGGCAATCCGTAGTCTTGAGGCAAAACTAATGCAAAGCATCGATTTTATCCTTCAGCCGGTCCCGGCCGGGCTCAATCTCCAAGGCCTTTTTCCAATGCTCTCTAGCCTTCTGCTGCAAGCCCAAGGCCATATAGATATCACCCAGATGCTCCAACAGGGTAGGATCTCCTGGCATCAGAGACACTGCCCTTTGCTGTTGGTTCCGGGCCTCCTCCAGCCGTCCCAGCCGATATAGCACCCATCCCATACTGTCCAAGTAGTAGGCATTGTCCGGCTCCAGTTTCAGGGCCCGGGCAATCAGTGATTCGGCCTCCTCCAGATTCTCGCCCTGCTCGGCGAACATGTAGCCCAAATAATTGAGGGCGGCATGATTTTCTGGCTGGTCAGTGATTATCTGCCGAAACAGAGGAACGGCAGACTGCGGATCGCCGCTTCTTTCGTAGGCTACTGCAATATCGAAGGTCAGTTGGAGATCCTTGGGCTTCTTGGCTTGCAGGGCCCGGTAGAAAGGCAGGGCCTCTCGGTACTTTTCGGCCAATGCGTATCCGGCAGCCATCAGCTGGTTCTCGTCCAGTCTGACAACCAAACGCCGGGCTTTGCCGAAGGCCTGAAGGGCCGAATCAGGCTGGCCCAGGGCCAGAAAAGCATAACCCAGATTGACCCAGCCCTCACCCAGCCGGGGCATTACCGATAGTGTCTTTTGGAAATATTCCACTGAACTCCGGTAATCCTTGGCCTGATAGTTGATCCGGGCCAGGTCGTAGAGGGCCTCGGCGTTGAGGCTGTCGCTCTCCAGGCATAATAGGTACTGCCGCCGGGCGTTCTGATAGTCCGGCAGATGATAGTACAGACGGGCCAGCTGCAGACGCAGGCTGCAGTTGCCGGGCTCCCGACCCAGGATTGCCAGCCCCTGGGCGATGGCCGGGCCAGTCTGTCCGGCTGCCGAAAGCAGATTGAATATGCGACGCTGGATGCCCATATCCTGGGGGTCGCTTTGGGCGGCCCGCTGGTAATAGGGCAGGGCGGAGTCCGGCCTCCCCTGCATCTCCTCGATGACCGCCAGGGACATCCAGGCCCGCGATTCCTCCGGGTCCTGCTCGGACAGCCGCTGGTATGCCTGCCGGGCCCGGTCCAGGCGACGCTGCCTCATCAGCAGGGCCCCCAATTGGAGAAGTACCTCGGGGTCGCCGGTTCGGTCAGCTGAATTTTCAAGGACCGCCACCGCCGAATCGGGTCGGCCCAGAGCCTCGTAAAGCCCAGCGGTGGTCATCGCAACTTGCTGGTTTTCCGGCCTCTGCGACCGGGCCACCCGGTACTGCTCCAGGGCCAGTTTAAATTCCTTGGCCATCAGGTACGCATTGCCCAGCACCAAACGGTGGTCGGGGTTGTCCGGCTCCAGGCGGACTGCCCGGCGGGCGTAATACACCGCCAGGGTGTCGTTGCCCAGTTGGTAGTAGCCCTGGGCAATCAGCAGATGCAGCAGGGGCGATTTTGGATCCAGCTTCAGGGCCCGCTTATAGGCCCGAATCGCCTGGCGATCGTTTCCTTCCTGTTCGTAAAGGGAGGCCTGAACCACCTGTTCCATCACCATCAGCTGGGCCTGCTCGCTGTCCATCAACTGCCGCTTGGCGCAGCCCGCCATGACAGTTGCGGTCAATAATATCGCCGCAGTTTTCCTCAATGCTCAATCCGATTTGATGTGGTTTTTCATGCAAAGCAAAAGCCGGAATTACCTGTCGTTCCGGCTTGCCTGGTTGGGCTTTTGGCCCAGGTTTTAAAAATTGTAGGTGGCCCCCTCCATGGCCAGCCGGATCTGGGAATTTTTAAGCTTGGCGATCTCCTTCTGGACCTCCTCAACAGATCGGAAGAGCACACGTCTGAACTCCAGTCACCGAATACGATC